>JADFXA010000268.1 GCA_015233755.1 Desulfamplus sp.
AAGCCAATGTCAGAAGCAAGCAAAATAAGAGTATCATCACTTTCGCTGGTTAGCATAAATTTTATAGAAACTTCGGGTTTGATAATAAGACGACCGCTTAATGGTTCGCCCATACCACGAGCTGATGGAAAAGTGTGAGATGGAATAGAGTAGCTTCTTCCTTCAGAATCAAGAAATATAGTCTGGCGGTTACTCATGGTTTTTCCAACTGCAAGGAGTTCATCGCCTGATTTGAACTTAACCTTCTCAGGTTCAAAATCATGACCTTTAGCAGAACGCACCCAACCATTTTTTGAAAGAATAATAGTCAAAGGTTCAATATTGATAATATCTTCTTTTGAAAATGCCTCTGCCTCTTTTCGAACATTTATTGGAGAACGCCTTTCATCACCATGAATTTTAATATCTTGACGGATTTCCTTTTTAATTAGGTTATTTAAAAGTATTTCAGAAGATAGAGTTTTTTCAATAAAATTACGCTCTTTATCGAGCTCATCACGCTCTGCTTTTATTTTAATCTCTTCAAGTTTTGCAAGATAGCGAAGCTTGATATCAAGAATTGCCTCTGCCTGAATTTCACTTAATCTAAATTTTTCGATTAATTTGAATTTTGGTTCATCTTCGTCTCTTATGATCTTTATTACCTCATCAATGTTAAGAAATGCAATCAAAAGACCGTCAAGGATATGTAGTCTCTCAATAACCTGATTGAGGCGATACTCAAGCCGTTTGGTTACAACGCTAATTCTAAATGTTATCCATTCTTTAAGGATTGTGAGAAGATTTTTTACCTCTGGTTTTCCATTAACACCTATCATGTTCATGTTGATTCGATAAGAACGCTCAAGATCAGTTGTAGCAAATAGATGATCCATAAGTGAGGCGGTGTCAATTTTACCTGATTTTGGGACAATAACGACACGAGTAGGGTTTTCATGGTCAGATTCATCTCGCAGATCAATAACCATTGGAAGACGCTTTGCCTCCATTTGTGCTGCGATCTGTTCAATAATTTTTTCTCCGGAAGCGTGATAGGGCAGGGCGGTTACAATAATTTCACCATCTTCGATATGATATTTAGCCCTCATTTTTATTCTGCCGCTGCCTGTTAGATACATCTCTTTTATATCACTTTGCGGAGTTATAATCTCTGCTTCAGTGGGGTAGTCTGGGCCCTTTATAAACTCCATAATAGACGAAATATCTGAATCAAGTTTATTTCGTAAATCAGCCTTATCTGAGCCAGATAAGGCTGAATCATCTTTAAGCATGTGCAAAGAGCCTTCTAAATTACAACTACCTACGCTGGGGTTATCTAATAGATATATACAGGCATTGGCAACCTCAACCAAATTGTGAGGAGGAATATCAGTTGCCATACCAACTGCAATACCAGTTGTCCCATTTAAAAGAAGATTTGGAACTCTTGCTGGCAGAAGTGTTGGCTCTTTTAAAGTCCCATCAAAGTTTGGACTCCATTCTGTTGCACCAAGATTTAATTCAGATAAAAGAAGTTCAGAGTATTTAGATAGACGAGACTCAGTATATCGCATTGCAGCAAAAGATTTGGGATCATCATGCGATCCCCAGTTGCCTTGACCATCAAGAAGCGGATAGCGGCATGAAAATGGCTGGGCAAGAAGAACCATTGCCTCATAACAGGCAGTATCTCCGTGCGGGTGAAATTTGCCCAAAACATCGCCAACAGTTCTTGCAGATTTTTTATACTTTGCCGCAGCAGATAGTCCAAGCTGGCTCATAGCATATACAATACGTCTCTGAACAGGCTTTAGACCATCTCCAATGTGAGGTAATGCGCGGTCAAGAATTACATACATTGAGTAGTTAAGATATGCTTTTTCTACAAACTCTTCAAAAGGCATTTTTTCAAAATCTTCAACAACTGCGGATAAAGGTGGAACCATTATATTTGATTAGTCTCCATTATTGGAATAGTTACATTAAGCGATCTTAAATTTTTTAACCAAATCATCTAACTTTTCTGAAAGTTTAAATAAGGATTTTGCACCATTTGCAACATCAGAACTACGATTAGCTATATTATGGGCAAGAGCATCGATGTTGGTGATATTTCCATTTATTTTAGTAACTGATGCTGAGTTTTGAGCAATATTCTGATTTACCTCAGATATTCCCTGAGAAGCATGAGCAACATTCTCATTAATCTCTTGAGTTGCTGATGACTGCTCTCCAACATCTGATACTATAGAGATAACGGTTTCATTAACATTATTGATAACAGAGAGAATATTCTCTACATCTTTAGCAGTTTTTTCTGTTGATTGTTGAATTCCATCAATCTGTTCTTTGATATTTTTTGTTGCTGCAGCGGTTTGCTTAGCAAGCTCTTTAATCTCTCCTGCTACCACAGTAAAACCTTTTCCAGCTTCACCAGCTCTTGCGGCTTCAATAGTAGCATTAAGAGCAAGAAGGTTTGTCTGTTCAGAAATTTCATTAATCATGTCAGTAACTTTTCCAATTTGCTGGGCTGCGCTGCCAAGCTCTTTAATTCTACCTGAAATTCCACTTGCCCTTGAAACAGCATCATTGGATACTTTACTCGCATTTTCTGTTTTACGAGAAACCTCGTTTATAGTAACCGCCATCTCCTCAGATGCCGCCACAATCATGCTCAAATTTGTGCTTGACTCCTCCATTGCTGCTGCAACTGAGATAAAACTTTCATTTACTTTTTCAACAGAAGCTGTAGTCTGATTTAGATGTCCAACCATATCACATGAGTTCTCAGACATCTGTCCTGATAGCTTTGCCATATCCTCAGAAGAGCGATTAAGTTGTTTTGAATTTTCTGCAATTTCAGCAATAATTCCATTAAGTTTTGCAATAAAGATATTAAACCATCGAGCAAGTTCTCCTATTTCATCATTGCCTTTCTCTTCAAGGCGCATTGTTAAGTCACCTTCTCCTTCCGCAATATCTTTAAGCCTATTTACAACCTCTTTGAGTGGATTTGAGAGTTTTAAAGATGAAAAATAGATAAAAGGCATGATAAAAAGAATACAAACTATGTTCACAAGCCCAAGCTGAATAAGCATATTTTTAATATTTTCAGATATAAGTTTTCCTGATTGTATGGCTGCAATTGCTCCAACAAGTGTTTTGCCGTTAAAAATAGGCAAAAGTGCTTGAAAATATTTTTCACTATTCAGCTTAAATTCGTCAATATAGACTTCTTGGCTCAAAAGATTTTTACCGCTTTTAAAACTACTTTGAATCTTGTCCCCTTCTTTTTCCAACCCTTTCTTTTCATAACTTTGATGCTCTTTTAGAGTTCCATCAACATATTTGCCATTTAGATATATGTTTATATCCATTCCAGTCATTTTTTTAATCTTCTCACTAAATGCACCAGAAACATTGTAATATGTTACTAAAATACCCATTGCAGTAGGTTCAACTTGTTCAGTTTTAGGGTTAAACGCATTACT
>JADFXA010000269.1 GCA_015233755.1 Desulfamplus sp.
CTCTTCTTCTGCCTCTCTTCTTTTTTCAATCTCTTTTTGCTGTATCTTTATTGCATCAGAAAGCTCTTTTGCCTGTGATTCTGTTTTATCCATCATTCTATTAAAGCAAGCTGATAAAATACCAATCTCATCCTCACGTTCAACAGGAGATCTTATAGACAAATCTCCTGTATTCTCTACTGATTGAATCAAAATAGTAAGCTTTAGAAGAGGTTTTAAAATCATTACGTTTGTAAAACATAAGAAAAGAATAAGAACAACTATTCCAACAAGAAGTATATAGACGAGTGCAAAATTTATAGTTTTAATTCCTTGTCTTGATATTTCTCTTGGAAAGGCAAAAGAGATTATCATTGCTGGATTCTCTTCAATATCAAGGATCCGGGAATACACAACAAGTGCATTATCATCAATTCTTTCAAGATAATAAGGAGAATCTTCTATTAATGAGTTCTGTATCATCGATTTTTGTGTTAAAGATTGTTCTTCTACAAAATTTTCTTTCAATTTTGAGATTACTCTCTTGTATTTATTAATATTATCTTTTTCATAAAGTGAGATAATATTAAAATCAACTCTTGTTTGAACTGTAAGATTTCTGACAAAGCTGTCATTTAAGAAACGACCCATAATTAGAGCTCCTCTTGCAGGTCCTTGATTGCTGCTTGTTAAAATAGGGCGCGAGGCAACCATCAAAAGTCCATGTTCAGTATTGACTATACCTGATGTAAACAATTTATCAGGAATAGAGTAATATTTGGGAAAAGAGTCCATTGAAAAATTAACTAATTTTTTCTTCAAAGATGGGTTATTAAGAATATTTTTCATCTTGATACTTTTCCCCATATTTAAATCATAGACAGCTTCCCATAGTAAATTGCCATTTTCATCACAGATATAAACGACATTTATCTTATTGGATATAAAAGAGCCTTCAGTTAGATTTGATTCTTCAAACGCTTTAGATTTCGATATAGCATAATTGTATGTATCGTCCCATGAAGCCCAATCGTGGCAGAGTATATCTATGTGTTTTATTTCTCGTTCAATTGCTTCAGAAGCTCTATCAAGATTTTGAAGAGCCTCTGACTCTTCAAGAGCAAGATAGGTTGGGAATATAACTGCTTTTTGTATCCAATAATTAACTGCGAGAAAAAATAGAGTTAGAAGAGAAAAAATAATAAAAACTCTTGTTTTGAGTGAGACGAAGTTAAATACTATTTTTTTCTGACCATCAGTTAATTCCATAATTTTTTATATCCTCAATGCAGTACAGATGGTTTTAATCAATGAAACAGAAAATATAGACTCTTTATTTAGTACAGCATTACTTTATTATAAGCCAGATACCTACCATCATAACACCCATACCACAAAGGCGTGAAGGGGTTAGAAGCCTAATATCAGCCCCAAGAAGTCCAAAATGGTCAATTAGGGCAGCAGATATAAATTGTGCTGCTACTAAAAGAGTTGATGCAGGCACAAGACCTAAACGTGGTGTTACAAACCCGATTGAGCCGACAATTACAAGTCCAACAATCCCGCTTGAAAGAGCATATAGAGGCACAGTTTGAAAAGCTGCAAGGTTTCCGCCTCTTAATGCAGCCATAATAAGACCAACACAAAGTCCGCCACCACCGTAAGTTATAAAGACACTTTCAAGCGTTCCAAGATTTTTATCAAGCACACCCATAAATTGGGCTTGAATAGTTACACAAATACCACCAATTACTGCCACAAAAATTAGAAAAATGATATTAGCCAATCTATTATCTACTCCTTTTATGTTTGTTTTACTGTTTTTAGTGTCTATGCACTCCGAGCTGTTTTTAGTTTATTTAGAACTTTTTGCCATTTATACACAAAATCTATTTTACATTTTTATTTTGAAGTTTATATTTTTTAAATATGATATTTATCTCCATAAAACAAGCAATAAGAGATAGGGTGTACAAAAGTTTAGTAGGTCTGTAATAGATAACTTAAGAAAATATAGATCACAAGGAGTGAGTATGAACAACAAACATAATTTAAGTTTGAATGAGTTTATGTTGATTTATTTCATGAAGATAAAAAGTATAAAATTGGGGATATTTGCAGCTACTATAACTCTTGCCACTCTTATTTTTATTCAACCTATTTTTGCTGTTGAAGTGCCTTTAATAACAGCAGAAAAAGTGGCTCTTAATTTTATTACTTATCTTGGCGAGGATAATTACACAATAAGCAGCACAGAACCTTTAGAAGAGTCTGGTGAAATAATTGGATACCTTGTGAACCTTACTCCACAAGGATATATTCTCATAGCTGGCGATACAATTAGAGTTCCAATTAAAGCATACTCCCTAACTTCAAACTTTGACAATCTGCCACCTTCATACGTTAAGGTGCTTTTAAATGAGCTTAAAGTTGAAGAGTCATTAAAAAAGTCTGCTTCAGGAAAAAACTCTGGGAGAAATCAACCAGAAGAGATAAACAGCTCTTATTGGGAATTTCTAACTCAGACAAAGATAGTATCCAGAAAAAGTTTAAGAAACTATACCCCTGACACATATCTGCTTACTACTAAATGGGATCAGGGCTACCCTTACAATAAATTTAACCCCAAAGTTGGAGAAGAATTGACAGTAACCGGCTGTGTTCAGACAGCCTTAGCACAAGTTATGCGTTACCACAAATACCCATCTAAAGGCAGCGGAGTTTTTAAACACACATGGGGAGGAAAAATTCTCACCGCTGTTATGAATCGTCCATTTAATTGGGATTCAATGCCAGATAGGTTGGATGGCAACACTCCACAATACCAGCAAGATGAGGTTGCAGCATTAATGCGTGATCTTGGTGTTTTAAATGAAGCTGCTTTTGGAACAGATAGTGTGGGAGGAACAAGCGTTAGCTTTGGTGATGGTAATACTAATAAATTTAGAAAGGCTTTTAGTTATTCCAATATTTTATACATGGATAATAGAGATAATCTTTTTTTTACAACAATTAAAAATGAAATTGACAACAAAAGACCTATTATCCTTGCAATACCTGGACACATGGCAGTTGCAGACGGCTATGCCTCTGATGGAAGTGGTAAAAAAATTCATGTAAATTTTGGCTGGGCTGGCTCTAATGATGACTACTATTATCTCGATAAAACAATAAATACTACACAGAACAGTTTTTCTCCTCAAAATACTATTTTTTACAACATAAAGCCTTGCGAAAATTATGAGTGCGATCCATACATCACAACCACATCTGGAAACTCTCCAGTTATTGGCTCTTACCAGAACGGTAGTTTAATTTCTGCTCCAAGCGATATCGTTATTAACAGTAATAATGGGTCAGCGATTATTCGTGTTGAAGCCTATGATCCAGATGGTGATACTGTAACTCTTTCTGCACTATCGTCATGTAGTAATTTGAAAACTAATATTGTTGACAACATACTTACTCTCACACCTA
>JADFXA010000026.1:0-2730 GCA_015233755.1 Desulfamplus sp.
AACAGGGGTTGCATTTATACTTAACAAAAATGGAGAGTTTCAGACCCAAACCTCTTTCAAAATTGAAAACCCTAAAGAGTTATACCAAACTATGCTTCCCGCTGGGGTCGAATTTGAGGCAAAACTTCCTGAAAATGTTAATGATAAAGGAGGTCTTGTAAAAAAGAATGTTGATGACAAAGCTAATTCTGCAGAAAATAATCGAAATTCTTTAGAAAAAAAAGACAGAAGACAAGCAGTAATTGAACATAGACATATTGGCGACACCCTTTATGTGGCAACAATGCTACATAACAAGAATTGGATTTTAATATTTCAGCAAAATGCAGATGACGCCTTTTCAGATTTAGACCGTATCCGCTTCATAGCATTGATAGCCTTTGCAGCAGGTGCTATCGCCATCATCACTATGGCACTTATTTTGTCTCAGCGTATGATGGCAAGAATTGTTAAGTCAGAGAGGGAGAAAGAGATGATGAATCAGCAGGTAATTGAACACGGAAGACTTGCAGCACTTGGCGAAATGGCAGCAGGGATTGCCCATGAAATTAATAATCCTGTGGCAATTATGGTTGAAGAGGCGGGTTGGATAAAAGACCTTCTTGTAGAAGAAGAGTTCCAAAAGAGCGACAATCTTGAAGAGTTTACAAGAGCTTTAGATCAGATAAGAAAACAGGGATTACGGTGTCGAGATATAACCCATAAACTCCTAAGTTTTGCAAGACCAATAGAGAGCGGCAATCATGCTATAAATATAAATGAGATGATAGCAGAAACTGTAAAATTATTTACGCATGAAGCAAAATTTAACAACATCACATTTGAACAGCATTTTAAACAAAATAATCTTCAATTGATGGCATCGCAAACCGAGATTCAGCAAATTCTATTTAATCTTATCAATAATGCAATGGACGCAATGAGAGAGATTGGTGGAAAAATTCTAATCTCAACATCAAAAGAAGATAAAATGGTAATAATAAGTATGGAAGACAATGGTTATGGTATCTCACAGGAGCATCTTGCAAGGATATTTGACCCATTTTTTACAACAAAACCAGTAGGAAAAGGTACTGGACTTGGACTTTATATCTGCTATGGCATTATCAACAAATTAGGCGGCAATATCACTGTAAAAAGTGCATTAAATCAAGGAACTGTATTTACAATATCGCTCCCTGCTATTGAAGATGAAGAATAAAAGAGTTATTACCAAACTGTAACCTAAGGAGGATAATTATGAAGGAACCAAGATTAATGTTAGTAGACGATGAGGCCGCCTTCATTGAAGCTATTAGCAAAAGGTTAAAAAAACGTAATTTCAATGTTGAGATAGCTTACAGCGGCATTGATGCATTAGAAAAACTTAATGAAGGCAGCTTTGATCCTGAAGTTATAATCTTAGATGTTAAGATGCCTGGAATGGACGGAATTGAAACTTTAGCAGAGATTAAGCGCATATATCCACTTATTGAGGTTATTATGCTTACAGGACATGGAACAGTTTCATCTGCAATTGATGGAATGAAAAAAGGGGCGTATGATTACCTCATGAAACCTTGCGATATGGAACTGTTAGTAACAAAAGTGGGCGAAGCAGTTGAGAAAAAAAGAGCTCAAGAGAATAAAATAGTTGAAGCTCGTATGAAAGATATTATGCGTAGAAAGGATAAATAAACCATTTAGATAGCCCTGTTGATAATCCTTATAAGATTAGGATAATAAGATCGCCTAAAATAACTACCCCACAATAAGGGATAGGAGACAATCTCATGGAAAAAGATCATAAAGCTCAACTTGAACCAATTGAACTTCTTTTGGTAGATGACGAAGAGGGATTTGTTCAGGTTCTTTCAAAACGACTTAGCAAAAGGAACATCAATGTAACCACTTCATTAAGTGGTGATGGGGCAATTCAACATTGTAGGCGTAAAAAATTCGATATTATGCTGCTTGATTTAAAGATGGAGTTCATGGATGGCATTGAAGTTTTAAAAGCATTGAAAGAGATGGGCAGTAATATGCCTGTTATCATCATCACAGGGCATGGTTCACTTGAAGATGCCAAGAAAAGTTTAGATTTTGGTGCTGTTGCCTGCCTTCCTAAACCCTATGATTTTGAAGAGTTGGTTAAAAAAATAATGGAAACTCATGAGACCAAGAAAAATCATTAATAAGCATGTTCAACAAAGAGATATTCAACGAATTTATTACGGAAGGAGGGAACATTAATGAACGGATTTAATGTATTGCTTGTAGATGATGAAGAGGATTTTTTGCTGCCTCTTAGCAAGCGACTCAAAAAGCGTCAACTTAATATTATGATGGCGGGCAATGGTCAAGATGCTCTCTCAATAATAAAAGAATCTCCTGTTGATGTTGTTGTGCTTGATATGAAAATGCCAGGAATAAATGGGCTTGACACCCTTAAAGAGATAAAAAAGCTAAATGGTTTAATAGAGGTGATAATGCTCACAGGACACGCAAATATTGAGGTGGCGGTTCAAGGAATGGAATTTGGTGCTTATGACTACCTTATGAAACCTATGAATATTGATGAGCTTTACTACAAGCTGCAAGATGCTTATGCAAATAAAGTTATTAAAGAGGGTAAAATAAAAAAATAGTATTGGAAATCTCAGAAGATGTCTTCTGAGTGAATGACAACAATAAAAAAAAGGAAATCTAATCAAATGAAATTTTTCAAAGAGTTCGGACAGTTTATGATGA
>JADFXA010000026.1:2827-12018 GCA_015233755.1 Desulfamplus sp.
AACTGTTTATTCACTGATGCTTGGAATGCTTGGTGCTTACTCAATGTTAGATTATTTAAAGGCGAGAAAAGCAGGAGATACAAGCAGCGGACATGGCGGGAAAGCAGAAGGTGCGGAATTAGGTAATCTTCCTAAAAAACTTCAAGCAATCAATATCCCTCCAATGATTACATTTGATGAGGGTGTAGTTCCTGGTGGAAGAAAAATATCTTGTGTATTCCTTATTCTAAGTGGTGCATTAGTTGGTCTTACCGCATCAATTATGGGTGTTGGTGGTGGATTTCTAACATTTCCGATTTTTGTATATGTTCTTGGTGTCTCTTCAATGACAACCGTTGGAACAGATATTCTACAAATTGTTTTTACCGCTGGTTATGCCGCAATTACTCAATATGCTATTTATGGTTTTATCTTCTATACAATGGCAATGGGAATGCTTCTTGGCTCACTTATTGGTATTCAAATTGGTGCTTTGGTTACCAAAGTTGTTACTGGAATCACAATTCGTGGATTTTATGCGATGGCAGTTCTTGCAGGTTTTGTAAACAGAATATTTGCTCTGCCAGCTAAGCTCAACTCTTTAGATATTATATCAATTACCCCAAAAACAATTGCTGTTCTTGACGGCATTGGAATTTACTCATTCTTTATAGTAATAGGTGGATTTGCTGTATGGGTAATAGGTACATTTTTTATGAACATCAAAGTTCTTAAAGGAGGCAAATAATGATTGCTCACAAAAATATATTCGTTAAAGGTTCGATTCTGATGGCTGGATTTCTGATTGTCCTTTTTATGATGTTCATGCCAATTTTTGACGGACATCATGCCATAAATATGATGGATAATCTTTACAACTCTATATCTAAAGGCTCTGCCTACTATATTGACGGACTTATTAAAGATGCTGAAAAATATAAAGATACAGAGATAAAAGTTGATTTTAAATTGAAATCAACAGAGATGGCAGCAGAAGCGATGCAGATTCTTACAGCATCTGGTGCAAAGGTTGTACAAGATGGAGAGAAACTTGCAGTTGAAGGAAACCTTGGTGCAATTTTACAAAATGCGCTTGCAGATTCTGATATGATGTTTGCAAATGATGGAAAGAAACTTAAAGAAAAATATACCTATGATGAATCTTATGATGAGAAAAGGGTGCTTTATAACTGGTGGAATACCCTTAAAGGCACAAGTAAGTCCCTCACAAAACAGGAAAAATTCCCAGAAGCTAAGTTTATAAACAACGTAATGACAAGAGCCGTAGAGTGTTCATACAACTACTATAAGGTTAAGTCAGAACATATAAAAGATAAAGCTGGTGTTGTAATATTTTCATTGGTTTTCTATGTAATTTACACAATATGGTTTGGTTTTGCTATCATGTATCTGTTTGAAGGCTGGGGTATGCAACTTAGCCATTGATTGTAGGACAATTTTGAATCCGTTATATATCAGGTGGGTTCTGCATGTTAGCCCATGATTTTCCACTTGATAAGATTGGGGTAGAGCTAAAATTTAAGTTCTACCCCATACTTTTATAAAGTTCCAAGATGTTTAAAGGTAAAGGCAAGTAAAAGAATATCAACGAATGGGGGATAAAATCTGGGGGGTAAAATATGGGCTGGATTGACGCGCTTAAACAATGGTTGAATATAAAGGAACCTGAAGAGACTCCAGAAGAGATACAAAAAGCAGAAGAACTTAGAAATGAGTTTAAAGAGCGATATCACCATTTTAAAGTGCTTCTTGCTGCAAATCAGAAATCTCTTGAAGGAATGGCAGATATTGAACAGGCTCTTGCTGGTTGTAATCCATTCTCCATGACTTTTGTTCGCTCAAGATGCACTGACGTTGCGGTTAATGTATTACGAATGATAAGAAACTTAGAACATCTCGCCCCTGAAAAATATGAACTGCTATCACCTGTCTTCTTTCAAATCCGAAAATCTGTTGATGATATTCTAATGGAGAAACGTCCCCTTTTACCAAGGGAGATTGTAATTGGTCTTAAAAATCCTAATCAAGAAGCTTTTAATCAAGTAAATAGTACCCCTTTTATTTCTAATCAACCTGTTATTAAACAAGCCGATTCTAACGAATCTATAAAACAAAAATCTATAATAATCCCATCTTCTGATCTGGTTGGGAGTAAGATGGCATCGCTTGCAGAGATTGGACGTTGTTGCAATGTCAATATTCCGCGTGGCTTTGTTATTACCTCTTACGCTTACGACCTTTTTGTCCATGCTGATGCTTTTGAAACTGAGGCAGGGTCTGGTGGAGGACTCCAAACTGAGATTGATCGTTTGATTCAAACTTGTGATTCTGACGATATCGAGGCAATGCACGCCATGAGTGCTAAAATACGTCAGATGATTATTAAGGCAACTATACCCGAGCAAGTGGTTCAGGCAATTGAAAGTGCGTGGAAGAATCTTGAATCAGAATATACTAATCAATTAATGTACAACGCATCCTCATCATCTCACGGTATCAATGCTAACCATAATAATCATAACAGTTCACTTAGAGTAGCATTAAGAAGCAGTGCATTAGGTGAAGATTCAAAAAATAGCTCTTTTGCAGGACAGTATCATTCAGAGTTAAACGTAAGCAAAGATTCCATTTTTGAAGCATATAAGACTGTCGTGGCAAGCAAATATACCCTACATGCCATGATGTATAGGATAAACAAGGGTTTCAGAGACGAAGATGTACCAATGGCAGTTGGCTGCGTCCAGATGGTTGATGCTGCGTCAGGCGGAGTTATGTATTCAGGCAATCCTGTTGACAGTGGGGATAACTCCATATTTATAAGTGCTGTTTTTGGTCTTCCAAAGGCTGTGGTGGATGGTTCTGTTACAAGCGATCTATTTGTTGTCTCTCGATCTGATTTAAGTATTGTAAGAGAAGAGATTGGAATCAAAGATAAGAAATTTGTCTGCTACCCTGAAGAGGGTGTGTGTCGTATGGAAATATCAACAGAAGAGCGTCAGAAGCCGGCAATTTCAACTCAACAGGTTATTGAACTTGCAAATACAGCCTTAAAACTTGAAGCCCACTTTGGAACACCTCAAGATATTGAGTGGGCAATTGACAGCCATGGTGAATTGCTTATTCTTCAGAGCAGACCATTACAACAAAATAGTCCTTATGAACAAAATAAATCAGACATAAATTTAACTACTTCGAATAATATACTTAATGAAGCCAATGTGTGCTTTGAAGAAGATGTGATAGCAAAAGGCGGAGTATCAGCAGCTCCTGGAATTGCCTCAGGAGAGGCATTTGTTGCTTTAAAGAATGTTGATATTTTGAGATTTCCAACTGGTGGAATTCTTGTTATTCGTCAAGCTCTTCCTGAATGGGCAACAGTTGTTGCACGAGCATCAGCAATGTTGTCAGAGCAGGGCAGTGCAGCAAGCCATCTTGCAAGTGTGGCAAGGGAATTTAAAGTGCCTTCTATCTTTGGACTTCAAGGAATTACATCAAAAATAAAATCTGGTGATACAATCTCTATAAATGCTGATTCTCAAATAGTATTAAAGGGCAATGTCGATTTTAAAGATGTAGAAGAGAATAAAAATGAAATAGAAAAAATAAACCCAATGAAAGGAAGTCCTGTTTATAATATTCTTCAACGATGCTCCCGCCATATAATTCCTCTAAATCTTCTTGAGCCTGATTCACATGATTTCAAACCACAAAATTGCAAAACATTCCACGACATCACAAGATTTATCCATGAAAAATCTGTCTCTGAGATGTTCAGTTTTGGAAAAAATCATGATTTTCCTGAAAAGAGCAGTAAACAGCTTCACTATAAAGTACCAATGCAGTGGTATATTCTTGATTTAGATGATGGATTTTCTGTACCGATAAAAGGCAAATATGTAAAGCTTGAAGAGATAGCCTCAATTCCAATGTTAGCATTTTGGGACGGTTTTGTAGCAATCCCTTGGGATGGCCCTCCAGCAATTGACGGCAGAGGCATGATGTCTGTAATGTTCCAGTCAACTGCAAACACGGCTTTGACTACTGGAGTGCAATCTGCCTATGCCCAGCATAACTATTTTATGATTTCAAAAAACTATTGCAGTCTCAACTCAAGGCTTGGATACCACTTTTCAACAATGGAGGCGTTAGTTAGCGAACGAATTTCTGAAAATTATATCACTTTTCAATTTAAAGGCGGGGCAGCAGACAAACAGCGGCGTTTAAATAGAGTTCACTTTATAGGCAATATTCTTGAAGATTATGGTTTTAGATCAATAATACGTGAAGATCATCTGAACGCAAAAATCCAAGGTTATGACGAAAATTTTATGAAAAGCCGACTAAAAATACTTGGGCATCTAACACTTCATACAAGGCAGCTTGATATGATTATGACCAACCCTGCTCAAGTAGCCTTCTATGGTAATAAACTTAGAAAAGAGATTGATTCGTTTGAACTTTGTTACTCATCTTGATTTTAAACAAATGGAATAGGAACACTATGGTATGAAAAATAACTTACCAAACAGTAATGATAAATTAAAATATACCTGCAACGAGTATCGTGAAGAGATGATACTCGCTTCGCTTAGACAACGTCTTACCAATTCTGAACTCACAGAAGAGCAGAGGTATATATTAATAAAGGAGATCGAAAAAATAGAGAAAGAGATGGGGTTTTGAATTCATCAACTTTTTCCTCTTGCCTTTAGCATTGAACAGTATGGGCCGAATAGTGTTTTGTAATCTGCTTTTCCTTTTGTCAATATAGTTGGAAAAAACCTAATTTCATTGTCGTTTATTACTATATTAGAACTATTTGCTAAAGCCTCAAGATCATATAATGTCCTAAACTCAGGGCCAATTAATATGTAGTAAATATATCGTCTCTTCTGCATACTCATCTGCTGCATGAATTTATGAAAATCTTGGTTTTTTAAAGGCACATCTTCATACCTGCTGTGATACACAATAATCGCATAATCTTTAAAACGTATGCTGCTTATCGCCTCATCTATATTTTGAGGAATGTATATTTGGTATGACTCTGCTTTTAGAGTCTCAGAGATTGTTCTTAGCATTGATTGATCAGAGACGATTACCATTGCTGTTAAAATATTTTCCACAAGGTTATTATCAAGATTAGAACCACTTACAAGCCATGAAATATCTGGAGGATTGGGTGGTGTAGGCGCTTGGACTGGAATCGTGTTTGCATATTTCTGTGGTGAAGGCTTATCCTCTTGTTTAATAATTACACCATCAGATAAATCTTTATCGACATTTAAAATATTGTCATCTGGAGGGAAGCCATCAGGATTAAGCTCAACAACCTCCTTGCACGAAGGGCATTTGAATTTTAGTGTCTGACCCTCTGGCAGCTTTGCAAGAGCTACCAAGAGCCTCTCTTTATTGGCATCAGAAAGACGTAGATTTTGATTGCAATGAGGGCATTCTGAAATCATAAATATCTTATCCTCTCTAAGTAGTATGATAAATAATAAATATGTGTAGCGTTTATTAGAACCTTAAACCACGTTATCTGGCGTGGATAGGTCGATTCAAGCGATTTTTTTACTAAAAAAAACTTAAAAATATCTTACTTATTAAGGGTTACTTTCTTGTTCTTGAGGAGTCTCTTCTACTTCATCTTTTCTCCAGTCAATTGTCAAACCATCAATGTCTGTAGTTTTTTCTCCTCTTTGTCTCTTTAAAACATCCATCCCTCTTGAGAGTGCGTTTTTCTGAGAACAGTAAGCATAAGCAGTCTCTTCTGATACTAAATTATCTTTAAAAAGATTCAAAATATGTTGGTCGAATGTCTGCATACCAAATGCTCTTCCATTAGATATTATATCGTTGTAGGTTTTACCCTCTGATTCTCCATTTAATATTACGTCCTTTACTCTCAGGTTCATGCCCATAATCTCCAGTGCTGCCACTCTGCCGCCGCCATTTTTAGGCAGCAGACGCTGACATACAATAAATCTAACAGTATCTGCAAGTCTGTTTCTAATCTGCTCTTGCTCCTCTTGCTCAAACATACCAAGAATTCTGTTTATTGTTTGACCTGCATCAACTGTATGAAGTGTGCTTACAACAAGATGACCTGTTTCAGCAGCAGAAAGACCTATCTCCATTGTTTCACGATCTCTCATCTCACCTACAAGTATAACCTTAGGAGCTTGTCTCAATGCAGCTCTTAAACCTGTGGCAAAAGAGTCATAATCATTTCCAAGTTCACGCTGGTTAAATGTCGCTTTTTTATGGGGATGGACAAACTCAACAGGGTCTTCAAGAGTTACAACATGAATCGATTTTTTCTCATTAATCTCATTTAATAATGCAGCAAGTGTTGTTGATTTACCTGAGCCTGTAGAACCTGTAACTAAAATTAGACCATTTTTCTCTCCTGCCATTTTGTGAAAAATTGGAGGTAAACCAAGTTTTTCAATACTTGGAATAGTTGTCTCAAGTTTTCGTAGTATTGTAGTTAGATGGTTTTTTTGTTTAAAAATATTTACCCTAAATCTTGCCTTATTGCCCAACCAATATGATAAGTCGCAAGAACCTCTATTTACAAGGTCTTCAAGAAGCCTTTGATCTCCTCCGATAAGGTTTAGGGCAAACACTTCTGCTTGAAAAGGGGTGAGTTCCAAAACCTCTGGAACTACAGGAATATCGGTAAGCTGCCCAGAAGATTCAACCTGTAACGCTTTTCCAACCGTTACATTAAGGTCTGAGACATTACCAAAGGTCTCCAACATACATGTAATCCAATAATCAATTTCAGGTTGTTTCATAATCTTTTCCCTTTAATTATTACATCTTTTTTATATCTTTTAGATACTCTTCATATCTCATAAGATAGAATGATAGAGGTTTTGAAAAGTTTCTACCAAGAATACCATCAACAAAAAGGCGGCTTATATGCTGCTCTTGCTCAAGTAGTCTTTGAGATAGAAGAAATATCTGTTTCTCTTCTGGAGTAAAGCGCCCTATCATCTCTTTAAGGGTAATACGTGCACGAGGCTGGTACATCCAAAAATATAACATATCCAAAGCATTTATTATCATCACAGTTATGAGGTCTCGTGCTTCAGCATTAGTGCTGTTAAGTAGTTTTTCAGGCTCTTCAAGCAAAGAGAGATCTCTATCATCTGGAAATAGAAGTTCAAGTTTAGAATAAGAGTCAAAAAGCTCGGAAAATTTACGCCTATAATCTCGTATTCGTAAAGAGATATTTTGAAATCTATCAGCAGGACCTTCAATTAATGCGGCAACAAGATCAGACGCAGCTTTGGAGATAACAGCAGCCCATTTTTGAAGAATAGAGGCAGATTCAATTGTCGTTATTCCACTACCTGTCAATATTGCGCCAATTATAGCACTAAATAGAATAGCAATTGGTATTGAGAAGAGGCTTCTGAAAAAGTTGCCAACAACAGCAACTCTTGGAAATCCTCTAAATGTATTATGACTTGAGAGGTATATTCCATTTGCTAAAGCCATGATAGCGTAAAGAGCTGCTGGATTAGTTGATATTGTGATCCCCATTCCTCGATCCAGAATAACTGTTTTGACTAAATAGTCGAGCAAAGGAACTGAGAACCCAGTAAATAGAAGCGAATCAGTCAGCCTCTCCCAGCTTACATAGTCATTCCAACGCATAAGAGGAGAGCGCATGATGCCCCCGCCACCAAGCACTGCTTGTACAATGTTTCTAACCCCCGTTATACCAAACCAAATAAAAGCTCCAAACCATGCAAGAAACCACCAATCTTTAGTCAGCGCAAAGGTTGCAAAAGCAGGGATAAAACCAATTAAGACTTTAAGACCATTTTTTATACCTGTATTTAGATTTGACCACGACTGCATTAAATATTGATACTTACTTACTCTATCTTTCTCACTTGATAAGATAGAAGTATCACTGTTTTGCCCCTGTTTGATACCACCTAAAGTAACAATATTTCCGATAGACTCCATAGTGGTAGAGTCCTCTTTAACAATCCACTCTTTAACTTTTTTTGAACCTAAATATTCAAGTCCTGGCAGACCACTTAAAAGAGATAAAAGATAAGAACGAATCCCTCCAATGCGACGGGTTCGGGGAATCGTGCTTACACTTGGATATACCTTTATATGAATTGGAATTATAAGACGAGAAGAGGATTTTTTTCGTATCTCAGTGCGTGCGGCTGGAGCAAAAGAGTCAATTATGCCAAGACCCATTCCGTAAGAGAGAAGTGATCTACCTGTAGAGTCGCTTCCTATTCTTGATTTTAGAGGGACTCCTTTATACATATTTTTTAAAGATGCAAGATCGTGTAGAATTTCAGTCAGCTTTTTTCTTCTGTCAGCTTTATCTGAATACTCTGCTTGCTCCATTCTATTAATAACACTTAGGACAACCCTCTTTAGCTTAATGAGACTTCCTTCGTTAATAGCTTGTTGGAGTTCATTTATAGCTGGGATATGATCAGTAACTCCAGCTACATAATCTTTAAGGTTAAATATCTCAAGCCGTGTTATGATTCCATCACCCATATATAGGATTTCAAGAACATCCTCTACTTTAAGATTACTTAAATTAAGAGTCATTTTAAAACTGCAATGCAGCTTAGATATTTCCAATAAAAGCTCTTCAACTGAAAGTTTGAGTCTCTCTGGAACATCAGGTGCATCTCTTGGTACCCAAGGGTCTGGTAGTTCTGGATATAGTTTTGGAGATAGATATTTATTTACAATAATTAATGGTGGAACAGCTATTGCCTCTGAAGATGACAAAGAGTTTTTAACAACTTCAATAGCTTCATAGTGGATATATTCACCAAGATGGAGAAGTGATGCCTGCCCTGGGGCAACAAATGCTATAAATTTTTTAATATCAAGCAAAGGCAGCTCAATACCTGTATCTGCAATAAATCTCTCTCTTTGGCTTTTATTAAATGCTTCAAGCACTTTTAGAACATATCGTTCCTGGTACTTCATCACCTCCTTTCCCTTTTCCATAAAACTCATTACAGAGGGTTCAGCAAGAAAGCACAAGAAAGATTGAGCGTCACCAAGACCTCGTGATACCCAGATAAATGATGCAAAGCGATCCCTAAACCTTGCTGTAAATTCAATGCCGATTCGTATATCCATACCCATTATCTCAGCAGCCTCAGAGAGTTCTGCAACAAAAC
>JADFXA010000026.1:12118-15296 GCA_015233755.1 Desulfamplus sp.
ATTCGTATATCCATACCCATTATCTCAGCAGCCTCAGAGAGTTCTGCAACAAAACGTGGAGCAATATATTGATAATAGACAACTCTAAGCCGTCTAATACCTTTTATCCATGCGTCCATAATTAGGTGTGTTGGAGTTTTTCGTCCTTTTGTATTGGCATCGTGAACATGGTCATCAAATGTTAATTGATTCCACTCCTCTGGCATCTCTAATAGATGGTATTTTTCAAGCTGTTTTCTTACAAATCCTGGTTTACCAGATGCTGTTTTTCTAAAATCGTGGGCAAGCTCAAGCTGTCTGCAATATTCACCACGAGCACGCACAAGTTCTTTCATAATCTGTAGAAGCACGCGAGCAGAGTTTTTAGGCATTATTCCTGCTGTAGTGTCAATAATTTCGTTTCGTAAGCCTCTAAGTGCTTGAAGCCTATAGTCAATATCTTCTCTTTCTAATGAATTTAGAAGGTTGACAACAGAATAGGCAATTCTAAGACCTTTTGACTCTGCAAGCTCTTTAATGCCAAGCGGGTGAAAGAATGGATAGAATATCTTTTTTGTGTAGGATAACGATCTATTTCTGTCGTAAAGATCGTTTACGATCTTGATAAGCTCGTGATCTCTTTTGTCAAAAAAAAGTTTTCCAACACCTTTTTGCTTATCACATATCTCTTGCTCATCACATATCTTTTTTTTATCGACATCTTTACTCATCAAGACTCTCGTTTAGTTTGCATATAACCATTTATCTCTTTTGAAGAATATGAACCTCTATTTTACCTTCAAGGGCTTGTTTGAAGATTTGAGCATCTCCATCATTTCCTACAAGTGAACCATAGTGCATAGGGATTGCGATTTTAGGCTTGATTTCAAGAGCTGCTGAGGCTGCTTCATCAGAAGTCATTACATAAGTTCCTGAAACAGGAAGAAAAGCAATATCGCACTCTATATTTGACATCTCAGGAATAAAATCAGTGTCCCCTGCATGATAGATTTTAACACCTCCAATATTGACCACAAACCCAAGCCAGTTTTTATTTTTAGGATGAAATTTTTTGTTGATGTTGTATGAGTGAACTCCTTCAATATCAACACCTTTTACGTTTATGCTTTCCCCTGGAGCTAAAATTTCAATCTTTCCATCAACAGCTTTGCCAAGCTCTTTTTTGAGCTTTTTGGCAGAATTTTTTTCAGTAATAATGACTGTATCGTGCCCTAAAATTTTTTTAACATCGTCAATTGAACAGTGATCATAGTGTTCGTGAGTTATCAAAATAATAGTTGATAGAGTTTTTGACATCTCTTCTTTTCCCGCATCTATCTGATATGGATCAAAATAGATTACAGGAGACTCCTTTTCAACTGAATCGATCTTAATAGAGTCATGTCCGAGCCATTTAATTTTTTCTAAAATAATATTTTTATCCATTGAATCCTCTATTTTATTCAATTTTTAATCCGTAGGCTAAAGCCATCGGCTTAAGTAAGGAAGTCCTCTTAAGAGGAGTTGAATAACTTAGCCCTGAGCTTTAGCTCTGGGCGGCAAAAAATTTAAAATTCAAATTAAGACCACTTATATTACATGATTATAGGCATTTTGATATTGCTGCAACTCATCAACCATCTTTATCATACTAAGTACAAGCTTATCATAGGCTTTTAGTGCTTCTTCGTGATCTATACAACCTGATTTTCCTATATTCTCAAGTTGAAAAGCTATTTCAGCCGCCTTTTTACCAAAATGGAGCAACATTCCTTTTAGTGCGTGGGCAGACATTCTTAAACCATTTGGATTATCAGATTCAATAGCCTTTTTTATCTCTGCCCGTTTCTCTTGATAACTTGAGATAAATATATCTATCAGCTGCATCGCAAGCTCTTGATTTCCATCGATGCGTTTCATTAACCCATTCATATCGATCATGGATTCTGATAGTATTTTTGAATTATCGCTTCTTGTTTGTTGAGTGTCATCTCTTTGATCTAATTGCTCTTTAAATTGACACTCTCGTTGTGGTTGTCTTGCATTTTCTACACTAAACCTCTTTGCAATAAGCTCAAAAAGTTTCTCAGGTTCAAATGGTTTTGATAGATAATCATTCATGCCGCTTGAAAGGCATAACTCTCTATCTTGCTCGCTTGCATGTGCTGTCATTGCCACAATAAGTACATTATGGTCAAGAACTCCTGAATTTGGATCGCGGATTACAGTGGTTGCTTCAAAGCCATCCATAAGCGGCATCTGAATATCCATAAATATAAGATCGAATTTCTCCTTCTCCAATATTGTTATCGCCTCTTTACCATTACCCGCAACTTTTACGTTGTGCATAGGAAGCATGGCAATCATCAACTGCTGATTGAAGAATTGATCTTCTACAAGTAAAATATTTAAACTTGGAATATTTGATTTAGAGAAGTTAGGTCTGTTTTGTTGATTCCTATTATTAGTTTCAGAGCTATTCTCTTCATATTTTGAATCTCTTTTGCTCTCTTTAGAACTCTCACAGCATGTTGGCTTATTTTGAAGGTCACTAATTATTGACTGTTCATTTGGACTCTTTGGGATTGCAGATAAAGCTCCCCTGTGTTGAGTATCTGCATTAAATAATTCACTATCAATATGTTCAAGTTTTTCAAGTTGCTCAAGAGGAACTGTGAACCAAAATGTTGAGCCTTTACCCTCTTTGCTTTCAAATCCGATATTGCCACCCATCATATTTACTAACTTTTTTGATATAAAAAGTCCTGCTCCTGTTCCACCATATCTTCGAGTTGCAGAGCCATCTGCTTGAACAAAAGCATCAAACAGATATTGCTGGCGATTATCAGGAATGCCAACACCTGTATCGGTTATTATAAATTTCAGAGTTGTTTTTGCTCCACTATCATTAGATTCCATTTGAGATTGTTCTTTGAGAATATGGATATCAACCTGACCCGTGTTAGTAAATTTAATTGCATTTGAAATAATGTTCATAAGTACTTGGGTCAATCTTTTTTTAGCACCTCTGTAGAGAAATGTTATATCGTGTGCAAATTGAGTCGAGAGGAGTAGTTCTTTATCTTTAGCACTATCTTGGAGATTGGATATAACATCATCAATAGCTATACGAAGATCAAAATCTACAATCTCTATATTTATCTTACCAGACTCAATTTTGGAACAATCAAGCAGATCA
>JADFXA010000270.1 GCA_015233755.1 Desulfamplus sp.
TCATGGTCAAATTTTAAGGTTTCTGTTTCACATTTGAGTCTCTCATTTTTAAGGACTCCCAGAGGCAGATTACTTGATTTTATCCTATTTTTTATCCCTCCATTTTTCCCAACAACAAAAATATCAGGCATACCTCCGCTCCATACCGTCATAAGTTGTTCAGAAAGATTTATCTCCAAAATAGAAGCACACAAAAAAACAGAAGGGGGGAGCAGCTCTTTTAGCCTTTTATTTATCTGAAAAACAAAACCACATACTGGCTGATCTGTATCTGCCATATTGTTAAATATCTCTGAAACAGGAATAGTTCCAATTGCAGCAAGCAACCCATGACCTGCAAAATCTCCAACAAGAAGATACTCCCCACCAGAACTTTTTGCCCTTGAAAAAACGATGTCCCCAGAAAAAGTTTCCATTGGAAGGAGAATTTGTTTAACGTTTGTGCATTTCTGTTCGTTTATTTTAAGCACCTTTTGGAAAAGATTTCCAGCAGCATCCTGTTCTTGACGCATTTTGTTATTTAAAAGCTCAAGCTCTGTGTTTATACGTTCAAGTTCTATTTTTTGGAGTTTTATATTGTTGTATAATTGCCGCAACCTCTCCATAGCTGCCATTTTAGCTTTTAAAACCATGCTGTTAACTGGTTTAGTTATAAAATCATCAGCTCCGCATTCAATGGCTTTAGAAATATCTTTAGGATCGTTTAATGCCGTCAATACAATTATTGGAACAAAATGGTCGCCAGCATGAGCTTTAATTGTTCGTGCAGCTTCATATCCGTCCATTAACGGCATCATAACGTCCATAAGGATAATATCGGGATTGATAGTTTTAAACATCTCAACCCCTTCAACTCCATTTTCTGCGGTATATACAAAACAGCCATCTTGCTCAAGCAATACCTTGAACAACATACGGTTTGACATATCATCGTCAACAACAAGTGCTTTCATCGACATTATTCCCTTTTCTATTTATTGGGTATTTTTGAAAATAGAATATTATTATCTAAATCAAACGGTCAAGTCAAAATGTTTACCCTCCTAAAACTCGACCATTCAGTTAAATTTTAACTTGCAAAATACACCTTACCTCATTACATTGACATCTATCAAAAATAACGCAAAAAAAACACTTCCTGTAAATAATTCTATGCTATCAGGTCTTTTCAATATCTATATATAAATATTTTGTAGGTCATTGATACGATTGAGAGACAAAATATCGTAAAACAGCAAAAACTACTTACAAGTTAGAAGAGTGCTTTATTAAAAATAATTGTAAATAAAAACAGAGATTTGAGAGTTTTTTTAAAATCGAAGAAGTTGAAGATGGTACTGGAGGGGATTATAATGAAAAGATTTGTTTGGGGTATTGTCATTTTTGCTTGTGCCGTTTTGGTTTACAGCGTTTCTGTAGAAGCTGATGATACAATTACTGGAAGATGGAAAACTGTATCAGACGAAGGTACCGACAAGGGACATGATAAATCCTATGTTGATATATTCGAAGAGAACGGAGTCTATTTTGCCAAAGTTACTAAACTATTGCTCAAACCTCAGGATACTCTTTGTGATAAATGCAATGGTGAGCTTAAAAACAAACCTGTTGTAGGCATGATATTTCTCAAAGATATGAAAAAATCGGGTAGTATAGATGAAAAGTTAGGTGAACAATATGCGGGTGGAACAGTCATGGACCCTGATAATGGAAAAACATACAATTGCAAATTATGGATAAAAGGCGATGTTTTGACGTTGAGAGGGTATATTGGATTTTTTTATAGAACACAGCAATGGTTTAGGATTAAATGAGCAACCCTCAAATAAATTTAGATGGTATTCGCATCTATATTCATAAAGGTTTAAACTAAAGAATCAATTAAACCAGTCTCTCAAGAAATAATTAGAATAATCAATTTAATTAATAACTAAATGTTTGATCTTATTCCATTTGAAGATATGGATAAAATACTTCTTGAATTTAAACGAGTTCTAAAAAAAGGCAGAAAACTTATTTTGGTTAATATGACCGAGGGCGAACGGTTTGGAAGTAGAATATATGATTACATTTATAGCATATCCCCTAAGATAATGGGAGGATGTAGGGGTGTTAAATTAGAAGAGAGGCTTACTAAGCATAACTTTAATGTTAAAAAAAGAGAGTATTTCCAGCAAATGTTATTTCCGTCTGAAGTGATACTTGCCTACAATGATATTTAACGTAAATTTTTAGTTTAAAAGGATAAAAAAAATGAAAAAAAATATGGTTCTTATTATGTTGTTTGTTTTAATATTGATACCTTGCAAACTTTTTGCAGATGAGCTTGTTATGGGGGTAGGACTTGCATTACCTCCTTATTTTATTGAAGAGAGCAATTCTGGATTTGAGATGGACATAATAAAGGAGGCATTAAAACTCAAGGGACATACTGTAAAGTTTAAATTTCTTCCTTTTGCACGAATTCCAGTTGATTTTGCAGCTGGTAAGGTTGATTGTGTAAGCACCATAAATGAGAGTTCAGGAATAAAGGCAAATTATTCAGATGTTCATGTCTCTTATCAAAATTTTGCAATTACATTAAAATCAAATAATCTAACAATAAATTCTATTACTGACCTTAAAGACAAGGCTGTATTGGCTTTTCAGAATGCAAAAGTATATCTTGGAAAAGATTTTGCTGATATGGCAGAAGCTAACCCAAAATATGAAGAGATAGCAAATCAAAGTGCACAGACAATGAGACTTTATGCCAATAGAACTCAGGTTTTTGTAGGTGATGGTAATATATTCAAATATTACTCGCAGAATCTCTCCAAATATTTCTCCCCTGAGATAGCAAGCAAAATAGATACTAAACAAGAAGTTGTGTATCACGCTGTATTCCCAAAAACAGATTACAAGGTTGCCTTTAAGAGTGAACAGATAATGAAAGATTTTAATGAAGGCTTAAAAAATATCAAAGCAAGCGGATTGTATGATAAGCTTATTGCTGTATATATAAAATAACAATATGCTAAAGATATAAGATAATAGCAATGTCCCGCAGCATAACATTGGATTCTAACAAAAAACCATAATTCTCCTTGCCTATGATATTAAGAACAGAAAAAAAGAGATAGCTGTTTTACAAAATATAGACTTTATAACACTTCATCTATCGCCCAGATGAAAAATTCAATATAATTCCTAAAACAGCACAAATTATTTACAGGAAGAAATTTTATATTGTGTTTCCTTACAAGCTGAAGTAGGCACACCCTTACAAACTGGGGCAGAAAATACTCTCCCTGCTATTGAGATTGATGAGATTTAATCTCTTGAAAATGATTTAAAACTATATTCAAAAAAATGAAGTACATAGAATTGACAACTTGTAAAAAAGTTGTCAATTCTTAAAAAGTAATTTATCTATTTGCAATTTTCTAAAAAAAAACTACAAACAAATTAATATC
>JADFXA010000271.1 GCA_015233755.1 Desulfamplus sp.
TCTCCACACACTTTCACGGGCAGAGACTGAACAGTCAGAGCTATTTCACAGAATTATTGAGCTATCTATCAACGATATAAGTAATGAGTTAGCTGCTATATCTGAAGATAAGTCGCTTATGAATGAGATTAGAATGCTTATTTTCACAGAGCTTA
This sequence comes from Desulfamplus sp., assembly GCA_015233755.1. GTDB lineage: Bacteria > Desulfobacterota > Desulfobacteria > Desulfobacterales > Desulfobacteraceae > Desulfamplus. Next base: position 156 of record JADFXA010000271.1, read on the forward strand.
TTCAACGTGGAAAGAATATGTTTGTGCTAAAAAACAGATATTCAATTCTCTCTGCATTTGATCTATTTTTGCCTGAACAAGCTGATCTGTTTGAGCTTATTCCACTTCTTATTCACGAAAATATAGACCTTTACACCCCGTCAGCCAGAAATCCAGCACTTGCAAAACTTATTGAAGTTGATGGGGTAGTTAGATTAGATGGCAAGCCCGCTGGTATCCAGAATTTAGATATACCTCATGGCATATCTGGTTATCTTCCTAACAGTGAAACTCAAAGAATTTGTAAAAAATATTTCGATAAGAGATATATCTATAAAGATGGAATGGTGTTTATTGAGAGATCATTCTGCTACATTGATGCTCTATTCACTATGGGAAGCATTGGTTCAATTGCCCATACTGCTGGTTCTGATATTGACTATTGGGTCTGTATTAGGGAAGAGCTTTTTGAACATGATAAGCTAAATATGCTGCGCAAAAAACTTGATACAATTGAAAAATGGGTTAAAGACGAATTTAGAACAGAGATTCACTTTTTTATTGTAGATATTGATAAAGCAAAAAGGTCAGATTTTGGAGGTTCTGACAGTGAAAGTTCAGGTTCTGCACAGGGAAGACTCCTTAAAGAGGAGTTCTACAGAACTATGATCCATTTAGCTGGTAAGCTCCCATTTTGGGCAACTCTTCCGGTTGAAGTTAGTAAAAATTACTATTACGATCTATTTATCCGCGTCTGTCCTAACCCAACAAAAGGTCGATTTATTGACTTTGGGGATATTCACGATATTCCTACTGGAGAGTATTTTGGTGCTTCAGTTTGGCAAATGTTTAAATATCTAAAAAGCCCTTTTAAGTCTGTATTAAAAATGGGTTTGCTTGAAAAATATATATATGGGAAAACAAAAGAGAGAATACTTTTGTGCAATGAATTTAAAAAAGAGTGGATGAATCCAAGTTTAGCATTTAATTTTCCTAAAGCTGATCCATACTATCTTTTACTCAACAGCCTTGTTGCATACTATAAAAAGAACGATGAAAAACATCCTTTTGCTAAATTTGTTCAATCTTGTTTTTTTTCAAAAGTTGGGATTACAGATGAAAAAGAGTTTAAAAAAAGTGCCTTTGGACTAAAAGAGATTCTTATAAAAAGGTGTATGGACGAGTGGGGCTGGATAGCTGAAGAGGTTTTTGATGCAGGAGATTTTAGGCATTGGTCATATCAAAAAATCGCGAGTGAAAGTGTTAAAATCAGGCAATATATGGTTCAAACATATAAGCAGTGCAGAAGGATATGGACAACATCAGATTCATCTTATGAAAAGGAGTCACTTTTAACACCAAGAGATAGAACTATCTTAGGGCGTAAGATGGTTGTGCAGTTCAGTATGGATGAGAAGAGTAAGGTTGAAACACTTCTTTTAGTCTCCAAAAGCGGACTCTCAAGCGGCTTGAGTTTGGCATACAGTGATGATGCTAAAAGTAGTCAAAAATGGCTTTTAATGCACAAATGGCGAGACAAAAAAACCGGTCGTGAGCAAAATGAGATGTTAAAAAGAGCAGCAAGCATTGAAGAGCTTGGTGCGTGGCTTATTCACAATGAACTTTATGTAAAAGATAACCATATCAAACTTGCCCCAAATCCAACATTTGTTAAATCGAATGATATTAAGCTGCTTTTTCAATCAATGTATGATTGCTTTGCCGATGATATTAAAAGAGAGATAACAAATGATGAACTATGTTCTAAGAGCATGATTACCTCAATGTTTATATCTCTTAACTTTACTGCTCCAAGAGATGCAAAGACAATAACAGAGTGGAGTGTTATCTACAGAAATAGCTGGGGAGAGATGTTTTGCAACCTATTTAATGATGTTGTTGGCTTGAAGACAGACTTTGATGTCGAAAAGAGAGTTAAACACGATCTTCAACTTTCGTCCATGCCTGCACAACTTAAAATATTGTCATATTCATAAATTAGCGACTATCTAAGAAGGTGTCTGATAAAATTATGAAATCTTTGTTTAAACCACTTGCAAATATGTTTAGCAAAAAAAACGATGAGTCCGAGGCTTCTTCACAGGAACAAAATTCGTCAGCTTTAACAGACCAATCTAATTCTATGGTTCAAATTGATGTTTATAGTTTGTCAAAAAAATATTGTGACACATTCTCAGCTATTCAAACGGTGCAAATAAAACTTGATAAGCTATTAGAGGCAAAGGAGCATATTGCAGAGGAGAGATTTTCTTCTTTACATGAGCAATATAGGTCATTTTTAGATAAACATACTCCGGGTCTAAAGAAACTATCAGATGAAATTGACAGAAGAATAGAATATTATATTGCAGATAAAAAAGAGGCAGCAGAAAAGTTTACAGAAATAAAAAAAAATACTCAGCAAGAGGCAAAACTTCTTGAGGTAGGTGTTATTTCAAAAGAGGATTATATTCAAAGAGTTCAATCATTCAAACCGCAAGAAAAAGAGTATAAAGATAAATACAAAGCCTCCCAAGAACTTATAACAGTTTTAAAAGATGCAAAGAATAATAAATATACGCCGCCACCTGAAAATTTTATTTCAAATGAAGAAAATGGTGGTAATCAAGTTGATGAAAAACCATCTGGTCAGGAAGATTCCTTAGATAAGGTTAAAAATAAAGATAAAAACTATAATATGAGTCAAGTCTATTCTGACAAAGATGTAGATATAAATATGGAGTGCGGCACAAACTTAAATTTGAAAATAGAGGGGATTGCAATACCTATTACTTCAAACTTTGTTGGAACACAAAAATATGAATATTTAATTATCACCCACCCAGCCCCATATACTACGGTAAAACCTAAACTCTTTACTGGAAACAAAATCTCTATTGAATCTATATTCAATGGTCAGCTCTTTATTTTTTCATCTCCTATAATTGAAAATCTTACTAAACCTATTAGAGCAGTTGTGCTTGAATACCCAAAATCTGTTAGTATAAAAAAAATAAGAACACATGAAAGGGTAACATGCAAATTACCTTCAACTATTAATTTTAAAGGTGCGAGTAAAGAATCTATTATCTGTGATATAAATCCACAAGGTTGCAAAATTGAAGTTGTATATCAGCCTACAGAGAAGAACTATATTGCAAGGTCAGATGATAATGTTAAAATTGAATTCTCTCTACCCGGAGATGTTGATAGTTATAGGATTTCGGGTGTGATTAAAAATGTTAAGAAAAAGGAACTTACTATTTTATATGGTATTCAGTTTACTGAAGTGCCAGAAGCTGCCCAAAAAGCGATTTT
>JADFXA010000272.1 GCA_015233755.1 Desulfamplus sp.
CACCAATGGAGAGGGGGATAATAATTACTCCCTCCCCTTGGGGAGGGCGGGGAGGGGCAAAATAATCATTTACAAATTTTCAACATTTAAAAGAAATTCTCATCTGAAAATATATTTAGCTCTTCTGATATAGTTTCACTTTTATGTTTTGTTTTACGTCTTATCTTTTTAGGTGAAAGAAGATCAAGCTGTTTATGATTATTATCATCTATACTATCTTGGTTTCCTCTTATTTCAATCTCGTTTAAAATATTTTTTGCCCTAATTACCACTTTTTCTGGAACACCTGCAAGACGTGCCACCTGAATCCCGTAACTTTTATTTGTTCCACCTTCAACAAGTCTTCTTAAGAATATTATATTGTCATTAAACTCTTTGACAGCAATATTAAAATTTTTTACTCTTGGCTTTATCTTCTCAAGAGCAATAAGTTCATGGTAATGGGTTGCAAAAAGAGTTTTAACTCCTATACCATTAAGATCATGCAAATATTCGGCAACTGCCCACGCAATGCTTAAACCATCAAATGTGCTTGTACCTCTTCCTATTTCATCTAAAATTACCAAGCTGTTTTCAGTTGCATTATTTAAGATATTTGCAGTCTCTTCCATCTCAACCATAAATGTACTTTGCCCTTGAGAAAGGTTGTCAAGAGCCCCAACTCTTGTAAAAATTCTGTCGGTAATGGCAATAGATGACTCTGCTGCTGGGACAAATGAACCAGTATGAGCCATTAAGACTAAAAGAGCAACTTGGCGCAAAACAGTTGATTTCCCAGCCATATTGGGGCCAGTAATAATTAAAAGCTGGTTACTCTCATTATTTAAGATTATGCTGTTTGGCACATATCGCTCTCCATCAATCATTTTTTCAACCACTGGATGGCGTCCGTCAATAATTGAGATAATCTGCTCATTGTTAATTTTAGGTCTTGTGTAATTGCTTAGATCTGCATTTTCAGCAAAACAAAGCAATACATCGACAGTTGCTAAAAAGCGAGCCATTTTCAATATTGATGATGTCTTTGCTACAATCTTCTCTCTTATTTCAGAAAAAATCTCATATTCAAGAGCTGCTCTTTTATCTTCAGCATTTAAAACCTTAGACTCAACTTGTTTTAACTCATCGGTGATAAATCTTTCAGCATTTACAAGTGTTTGCTTTCTGATGTAATTGGCTGGCACTGATGATGCCTGCCCCTTTGACACCTCTATAAAATATCCAAAAACCTTATTAAATTTTATCTTAAGAGAGCTTAAACCAGTTTTCTCTTTCTCCTTTAACCCCTCTTTTACTATCCACGCTTTTCCGTTTTCTGAAAGCTCAATAAGCTCGTCAAGGCTGCTGTTAAATCCTGTTTTTATCATCTGCCCTTCATTTAGAACCATTGGGGCATCTTCACGAATAGCAGATTCAATAAGATTTGCAATCTCCATAAGTTCTAAGGTAACTACCGCACTATGCTCTAAATCTTTGAACAGAGAGGAATGGAACTGATTGAGAGTATTTAGAATTTCAGGCAGCTTTAAGATGGAGTTTTTAAGAGCAAGCAAATCTCTTGCATTACCCTGACCCATTGAGATTTTACTTCCAAGACGCTCAAGATCATAAACAGATTTTAAATCTAATCGCAAAGTTTTTCTAATCTGTTTTTGTTTAAAAGACTCTTCAACAGCATCAAGTCTTAATTCGATCTCCGCTCTATCTTTTAGCGGATAACGAAGCCAATTCTTAAGAAGCCTTGCACCCATAGCTGTAACGGTTTTATCAAGTATATTTATCAAAGAGCCTCTTTTATCAGAAGTTTCAATATTTTTAAGAAGCTCAAGATTCCTGCAAGATCGATCATCAATAACAAGAAAGCTGTTTAAGTAGTATGGTTGGATAGATGTAATATGTTTGGTCTCTTGAAGTTGAGTCTCTTGAATATATGAGATAATTGCTCCAGCAGCAGAGACTCCAGCATTAAGCTCTTCGCAGCCAAATCCTTTAAGGCTTCGAGTTTTGAATTTATCCATAAGCCGATCTTTGGCATCAGGAAATTTAAAGTTGAGTTTTTCAAGATATGTAACGCTTTTGTGAGAAAAGCGTTTACGAATATAGTTGTAAGTTGGGTCACTCTTTAAATTGATGGGAAGCAAAATTTCGCTTGGATCAACTCGTAAAACTTCATCTAAAAGCTCATCAGGAATTTTCCCATTATTTGTTTTGGTTTGGGTTGTCCTAAAAGTGCCTGTTGAGATGTCAAGCCACGCTAAACCCGCGTCATTTTCAAATAGAGAGAGTGCAAGAAGGTAGTTGTTGGAATTTCTATCAAGCAGATTTTCATTTAAAATCATACCCGGGGTTATAACACGAACAACCTCACGGCGAACTAAACCTTTTGCATCTTCCGCATCTTCCACCTGTTCACAAACTGCAACTTTGCAGCCATTTTCAATAAGTTTTGAGATATAGGCGTCCGCAGCACGATACGGTACACCACAAAGAGGGATTGCATCATCTTGCTGTTTATTTCTGGAGGTTAGTGTAATCTCTAAAATTGCAGATGCTTTTATTGCATCATCGTGGAACATCTCGTAGAAATCACCCATTCTGTAGAATAGAATAGAATCAGGGTATCTTTTTTTGATGGCAAAATATTGCTCCATCATGGGGGTCTGTTTTTGAATTGTCATCTTTTAAAATCGCCCCCTCTATTGTTAAGAAGGGGTTGGGGAGAGGGGTGAGAGGTTTGAAAGAGTTACGCTTTATTTATATTCACTGACTGCTGAACCTCTTCTTGCTTATAGGTTATATCTTGATTCTCTACTAAAATTGGCTCATTGTCAGGCAATAAATTTTCGTTATTTATTGAGCTATCCTCAAGGTAATTGCTTTGCTTAAATGTCTCAAGTTCAGACTTTAGAGATTCAATGGTCTCAGTTTGTGAAAGAATGGTTTTATTAAGCTGTTTGATGTTTTTCATTGATCTAAATTTTGAGACCAAACCAATATAACCAGCAATTAAGATGCCTATAATTATACAACCACCAAAATAGGCAACATTCTCAATAGCAGGGGCTGTCCATTGGAATTTTTCAGGAACAATCACTAAAGATAGAGCTTGTTTTGCAAAAAAATATGCTCTGTTTTGGTAAATAACAAGTCCTACAAAGATGATAACAAGTAGTCCTAAGGTAAATTTAAACTTTTTCATAATGGACCTCCAATTGGCTTTTATTGTGTAAATTCAATGTCAAATCAATGACTTTAACTAAAAATGTTACTGAATAATAGAGCAATAATATATTTTTTTCAATCCTTAGTTTTTTCAGATCATATTTTTAATCAAGCTCTATATATGGGGATTGACAGCTTTTTTAAAGTTGTCAGATCGATACCATTGCTAAAATAGGTTCTTGCAATCAACCG
>JADFXA010000273.1 GCA_015233755.1 Desulfamplus sp.
GTCTTGGGTAGGTGTTCATGTTCCAGAAAAATCACCTACATTTAAAAGCTCATACCAGATTGTTTACGGCAAACCTGAATATGGTGTGTTGTTCAAAAAAGATGATTCAGATGCTGGCACTCCTGTTTGGAACTATTACAATGATGTTTGGTATCTTAAAAACAATGTTGAAAAGAGCATAGGTTTTTTAAGTTTCTCAAACGGTAAAAACGATAGTGCAATAGGCTGGGAACAGGCAGTTGATTTTATTAACGCTCTTCAAGAGACCCGTCAGCCACACCTATTTATTTGGGGGCAGTCTGGACACTCCGAAAGAACAGTTCTGCCTAAAAATGGCAGTGAACGCCAGATGGAAATTGATGTTAAAGTTAATCAATCTCTGCCAGCATTTACACGCTGCTCTTTAGATAATAACTATGGTAATGGACAAAGTTCAGATGGTGATGCTTCAGGTCAGGTGAACCGTTATCTCTATTGGGAGACTAATGATATTGTTGATACTGCATCAAGTTGGGAAATCACAGTTGCTTTAATGAATTCTGCCCCTGCTGATGAGTGTTTAGTTGATATTACTCCAAGACGGCTTCAGTTATTTAATGTTGCACAAGGGCAGGTTGTTCACTTTACAAACATTGATAAATCAACAGGTGCTTTAGTTGGAAGCGGAGATGTTGTTGTTGATCAGTATGGACTTATAACCATTGAGCAGACTAAGGTTCGAAAAGGTGGAAATAGGATTATCATAACCTTATAAAAATGGTGAATTTGATGTTGTTATATTTCAAACATTCATAAGTTTAGCTTTTATGTGTAAAGCTAAACTTATGATCAATAACAATATACTACAATAATAGTAATATTTACTCTTAAGGAGACAGAAATATGATAAAAAATACAATATATTATAGAAAACACTCTATAATGATGACAGCTCTCATTTTTGTATTGCTATCAATGATCGGGTTGAGTTCCAATGCTTTTTCAGACAGCATAATATCTGATGATCCACAAATGACAGGGCTTCCAGAGTTAAGTGATTCTGATATTGATTGGCAGAATAAACACATGATCAAAGTTAAAAAAGTAAAAATGAACAAATTGGCTCTTCAAAGAGTTAATGAATGGAGAATCTCGCAAGGCAAAAAACCGATTTCTGAAAATCAAGTTGATATTGTTGATAATGGACAAGAAATTGAAGGTAGTGTAGGAGAATCTACCAATACTTCAACAACGGAAGTAGTTGGGAACAATGATTCATTGCCATCTGCTGATATTCCAACATATATTGATAACAGCACGTTAAAGTATTTTCCGCCAATAAAATCACAAGGAAGTCTTAACTCTTGTGGTGTATTTAACGGCACTTATTATGCCATGACTTATATGTATGCGTTTGCCAATGATTTAGATGCAAAAAATGGAGGAGACGGTTATAGATTCAGCCCTAAATGGACATACAATATGGTAAATTCAGGTGAGAATGTTGGAACATGGTATTATCAAGCTTATGAGATTGGGCAAAAAAATGGTTGTGCAACATGGCAAGAATTCCCATATACAGGTTCAACATCTAATGCTGTTTATTATCGAGAATGGAGTACTGATAAAAATGTTTGGAGAAGTGCTATTAACAAAAAATTTGATCAGTATGGATATGTTTCAAATACCCATTTAGACTCAGGTATTGAGCAAGTTAAACAGATGCTTCTAAATGGATATATTCTCAATTTCCCAACTTATATTAATTCATGGCAGTGGAAAGCTATCTCAAATGATCCATCAACACCAGCAGATGATGCTTTTGCAGGAAAAAATTGTGCATATTGGGTAAATGGAACTAATGGTTATCATGCAATGACGGTTATTGGATACAATGATAATATCTGGGTAGATATAAATGGTAATGGCACAGTTGATTTAGGTGAAAAAGGTGCTTTTAGAATTGCAAACTCTTGGGGAACAGGTTGGGGAGAAGGCGGTTTTGCATGGATGGCTTATGATGCACTAAAAAATCCTTCTGCTGTTTCTGGTGCTCCTTCATCAGGAAGAGTTTACGGCTGGTCTCCTTCAAGGGCACATTGGGTTACAGCTAAAAAGTCATACACCCCTTCTGTAATTGCTGAAATATCTATTATTCATCCAGAAAGAGATCAATTACGATTAACTCTTGGAGTTTCTGATACTAACTCTAACTCTCCATCTTCTGTATGGTATTCTAAAATGGTCTCTTTTCAAGGTGGGCCTTATGCGTTTAATGGCACATCAACACCTGTTCAAGGTAATTTTGTGCTTGATTTCACAGATATTGTGCCTTCTGGCGGCGGAACATACAGATATTATGTTGGAATATCTGATCGTGAAGTTGGATTGCCAGCAGAGATTTTATCATATAAACTTATTGACGTAGCCTCAGGTATTGAGATAAGCAGCAGTGATGCCCCAGCTTTTGCAGACAATCAGGAGATTTTTATACATACAGATTACAACTATGATGACGGTAATATCCCTCCAACAGCAACAATAAATACAGATATTCTTGAAGGTTTAGCTCCACTTGCAATTAATTTTGATGGGATTAGCTCTTTTGACTCTGATGGTTCTATAGTCTCTTTTAAATGGGAATTTGGAGACGGCGCTTTTGCAACAGGAAGTCAAATATCACATGTTTATACAACTGGAGGCACATATACTGCTAAATTAACAGTAACTGATAATTTAGGAGCATCAGGAACTTCAACTGTTGTTATTAAGGTTACAGCTTTACCACCTGAACCAATGCATATTGCTAATATTGGAATGTCGCTTTTATATAGCGGTGCAAATGCATCTGCTAAAGGAGAAGTTTATGTAGTAGATAAAAATGGCTTACCAATTAGTAATGCAGTTGTATATGGAGCTTGGAGCGGAGTTGTAAAAAGTAATGTTTCGGCTACAACAAACTATAATGGTATTGCTACATTAACTTCATTAAAGAGCAAAAAATCAGGAACCTTTCAATTAACCATAACAAATATATCAGCAAATAGTTATTATTATGATAGTTCTATAAATGTAGAAACAACTGATTATATAAACAAATAAGGTCAATAGCCTTAAATTTAGAATTTAATTCAGTAATTTTTGGTTAATTTTTTGCATAAGATATTAGTCTTTCTAAACTGAAATTACTGACCAATATTTAAAAAATCACTATTTAATTAAAAGGAGCAAACTATGAAAAAGGTAATAATTATTTGTTCAGTAATGTTTTTTGGTCTTATCAACTTTGTTTATGCTGATAAAATTATTAATAACAACAATAGCAATGGAGGAAGTTGCAGCGAGTCAGAACTTCAAGCAAAATATGAAGCTGGCAAGCAATTTTGTATAGATAATCCTTCTAAATGCGGGCTTTCTGAAAAAGATGAAGATGCA
>JADFXA010000274.1 GCA_015233755.1 Desulfamplus sp.
CCCTCTTAAGATTGATATTGTCGCTTCAACTGAAGGCTCTGCTGCAAATACTGGTTGGAAGCGGCGTTCAAGAGCTGCATCTTTTTCTATATATTTTCTATATTCATCTAATGTTGTAGCACCAACACATCTTAAAGTTCCGCGGGCTAAAGCTGGTTGCCCTTAACAAAGTAGATTGAACAATAATAAACAATAATGCAGAGGAGCTAATGGAAACAAAAATTTCAGGATTATCATCGTCAGCAGCTCTTGAATCAAGAAAGAGCTATGGTTCAAACCAGTTGACAAAACAGGAAGTTGAAAGTTTTTGGGATAAGTATAAAGGAAATTTTGATGATCCAATTATCAAAATCCTTTTGGTAGCACTTGCTATTAATGTGGGTTTTGTTTTTATCGGAAAGGCTCACTGGTATGAATCGGTAGGAATTGCAGTTGCGGTTCTTCTGGCAACCCTTGTTGGCACATGGTCAGAACACAAAAACGAAGCAACCTTTCAGCAGTTGCAAGAAGATGCCTCCAAAATAAAGTGTAAGGTCTTCAGAGATGGGGTTATCAATGAAATCTATATTGATGATATTGTTGTTGGAGATTTTATATTGCTCCAATCAGGAGACAAGATTCCAGCAGACGGCGTTATCTACAGTGGAGATTTAAAGGTTGATCAGGCAACTTTAAATGGGGAGTCCGCAGAGGCAAAGAAGATAAAAGACGAAAAAATAGCGGTCAATTCTAATACCGTTATCTATGATCCTGATTTTGATAAAGAGACTGACTTTCTTGATCAACACAAACTATTTCGCGGAACTGTAGTTTGTTCTGGAGAAGCTGTTATGGTTGCCAAAAGGGTAGGGGATACCTCCCAATACGGCAAACTTGCCCTTGAGATGCAGACCGAAGAGAGAGAGAGTCCATTAAAGGTAAAACTTAGCGATCTTGCCGATTCCATAAGTTTATTTGGATATATTGGTGGTGCTTTGATTGCAGTGGCATTTATCTTTAAGAAAATCGTTTTAGAAAACGGTTTTAATATGGCAAGAATCATGGAGTATGTTTCAATATGGCAAAACCCTGTCAATGATATTGTCAATGCTGTTATTCTTGCAGTAATCATTATTGTTGTTGCAGTTCCAGAAGGACTGCCAATGATGATTGCAATGGTTTTATCTTTGAATATGAGAAAAATGCTCAATGACAACATTCTTGTTAGAAAACTTGTTGGAATTGAGACCTCAGGAAGTTTAAATATCTTATTTTCTGATAAAACTGGAACAATAACCAAAGGACAGCTTGAAGTTGTAACCTTCATAAGCGGCAAAAATCAGTCTTTTAATAAATTTGATGAGATTATGGCAGAGCTTAAAGAGCTTCTTCATATATCTATTGCTCAAAATACAAATGCTCTTTTTTGTGAAGACAAAGATTGCACAAAAGTTATTGGAGGCAATGCAACTGAAAGAGCATTGGTTAGTTTTATCAATATGGGTGAAAAAGTTGACTATCAAATTGAGAAGGTCTTTTCAGTTCCCTTTAGCAGCGATAAAAAATACTCTGCAACTCAGATTAAAGGCAGCGGTTCAGCTTCAATGCACCCCAATATTATCAAAAATGCGGACAGTGATAATTTGACCCTTATTAAGGGTGCTCCTGAAAAGATAATAGGAAAATGCACTAAATATTATGAGCATAACGGCGAGATAAAAGAGCTTACCAAGAGTGACGTAGATAATCTTGAGCAGACAATGAACGATCTTGCAGCAAGAGCAATAAGAGTAATTGCTCTTGCTACTTCAAATGAGCCTCTTGAACAAGAAGATACTATTGAAGGAACAAACTCCTTAAAAGAGATGACTCTTGTAGGAATTGTCGGGATACGAGATGAAGTGCGTCCAGAGGCGGTATCTGCAATAAAAGAGGTTCAAGGTGCTGGTATTCAGGTTGTTATGATTACAGGAGATAGAAGAGAGACAGCTATCGCCATTGCAAAGGAATCTGGGCTTATTCAAAGCGATGCTGATGTTATTTTGACTTCTGAAGAGCTTAAGACAATATCTGATGATGAGCTTAAAAAGATTCTTCCTAAGATTAGGGTTATTGCAAGAGCATTGCCTACAGATAAGAGCCGTTTAGTAAAAGTGGCTCAAGAGCTTAACCTTGTTGTTGGTATGACAGGGGATGGTGTAAATGATGCTCCAGCTTTAAAAAAGTCTGATGTTGGTTTTGCAATGGGAAGTGGAACAGAGGTTGCCAAAGAGGCGGGAGATATTGTTATTCTTGATGATAATTTTATATCTATTGAAAAAGCGGTTCTTTATGGACGAACTATTTTTAAGAGCATAAGAAAATTTATAGTATTTCAGTTGTCAATTAATGTTAGTGCGGTTCTTATCTCATTTATTGGTCCTCTTATTGGTCTTGTTCAACCTCTTACAATTACACAGATGCTTTGGGTTAATCTTGTCATGGATACACTTGCCGCACTTGCATTTGGCGGAGAGCCAGCATTAAGACGCTATATGCAAGAGCTTCCCAAAAGGCGTGATGAAAAGATAGTATCTGCTGATATGTGGAGTTCTATTTTGATGGGGGGTATATTTGTCTCTTCACTGAGTATAGTTTTTCTAACATCAGGCTGGATAGCAGATTTCTTCCGCTTTGGACCTGACGGAAAACATGACATGTATCTTTATACTGGATTTTTCTCATTTTTCGTATTTATAAGCATATTGAATGGATTGAACGCAAGAACAGAGACCATGAATCTCTTTGAGCATATTACTCAAAATATGGGATTTGTTAAGGTTATGTCATCTATACTTATCATACAGGTGGTAATGACTTATGCTGGCGGAGTTATATTGAGAACTTACGGACTTGCGTTTAATGAGTGGCTTCTGATAATAGCTTTGGCACTCTTAATTATCCCTCTTGACCTTTTGAGGAAATTTATTATGCACTCCATGCTAAAAAAGAGTTAAATATTGCTATTCAAAGTGGGTGACCAACGGTAACGGTTACCCACCCTTTCACATATCTTAAATCAATATCTCTACCACTTATCCCCTCGTGATTGAGAGATGTTTATAAAATCTCCCATAATCTCTTCGGTCTCTTTTAGCAAAATATCCTCTTTCTCTTTTTCCTCTTTTTTATTGGGGATTTCAGTTACAACTTCTTCATCATCTACACCCTTTTTCCTTGGGTCTGATTTATGAAGCTCTTCAATAGATGAGAAAGGTTTTTGACCTTTAGCTGTACGCAGACGATTCTCAATTTCAAGCTCTATAATGTCTAAGTTCTTTTTATCGTTTATCCTTTTAGAAGTGTTGAGAGATAAAGATTTTATGTTAAATATATTTTTTGATAACTCATATTTCTCCTTGAG
>JADFXA010000275.1:0-1697 GCA_015233755.1 Desulfamplus sp.
TTGCTAAGTGCTATTAAAATGGTATTTGAATCTTGGGATTCACCTCGTGCAAGGGCATATAGAAGAATAATTGGCCTTTCTCAAGATTGGGGAACTTCAGTTACTGTTCAAGAGATGATTTTTGGAAATATATCTTATAAATCTGGAACAGGCGTTGTTTTAACACACGATCCTCGCTCTCCTCGTAACCAAATAAGTCTTTGGGGAGATTTTACAAGAGGCAGTCAAGGCGAAGATGTTGTAGCAGGTCTTGTAAATACATTCCCAATATCAGTTGTACAGCAAGAGAGGGAGATGAGAAATACCGATACTACTTTAGAAACCCATTTTCCAGAAATATATCAAGGAGTTTTCAACTGGGCAGTAGAGCTTGTTGAGAAACGTGGTTGGAGTCCTCAAGAGATTGAGTTTACTTTTGAGAGTCCAAATATTGATGATCTTTATATTCTACAATCTCGTGATCTTGGGATAAGAGAGAGAAAAACCAGACCCGAATTTGATCTAACCGCCAAAGAGGCGGCAATTGAAGCAGAACGTTATTTGGGAAATGGCATAGGTGTAAGTGGTGGAGCAATGAGTGGAAGGTTGGTTTTTACCCTTGAAGAGATAAAAAGATGGAGAAAACTTGAGCCAAATACATCTTTAATCTTAGTACGAAATGACACAGTTCCTGATGATATACGCGAAATCCATGCTGCAGATGGACTTTTAACAGCACGCGGTGGAATGACATCACATGCCTCAATTGTTGCTTACAGACTTGATAAAACCTGCGTTGTAGGATACAGAAACATGGTTTGCCATGAAGCTGATAAAAAGTGCGTTATTGATAATTTGACTCTCTGCTCTGGAGATTTTATCAGCATAGATGGACACGAAGGGGCAATTTTCAAAGGAGAGCTTCTTATTAATATTACTAACCAAACATTGTAAATTGAATTAACGCAACATAGCGATTGTTTTACTAAACAACAAAATATTAACAAAAATAAGTTGCTTTATAAGGAATTTTTATGACACATCAAAATGAATCAACAGTACGTTTTTCAGGTGCTACAAAGTATGTTTTAGATAGTGAACTCGCATCTATTGTCAATATTTCAATGGCTCTTGAGATGCCACTTTTGCTCAAGGGTGAACCTGGAACAGGCAAAACCATGCTTGCCTATGCAATCGCTGAAAATCTTAAAATGCCTCTGATTATCTTAAACGTAAAATCAAGCATGAAACTTGTCGAGGCTTTGTATCAATACGACACTCTTACAAGGCTGAATGACAGCCGTTTTGGTGATTCTAAAAGAGATGTAAGTAATATTAATGCGTATATAAAAATGGGAAAAATTGGCCAGGCATTCACGGCAGAGCATAGAACAGTTCTATTAATTGATGAGATAGACAAAGCAGATACAGATTTTCAAGATGATATGCTTGATGTTCTTGACCAGATGCAGTTTGATATAATTGAGACCGACCAAACTATAAAAGCAAAACAGAGACCCGTTATTATTATTACATCAAATGCGAAAAAAGACCTATCAGATCCGTTTCTTGGAAGGTGTAACTTTCACCATATTGCCTTTCCTGATCCAAAAATGATGAGAAAGATAATATCTGTCCATTTTCCCTCAATTGACAGCAAACTTGCTGAAAATGCCATTACAGCATTTTATGCAATGCGTGAACTTGATGGCATTGAA
>JADFXA010000275.1:1706-3362 GCA_015233755.1 Desulfamplus sp.
TTGCTGAAAATGCCATTACAGCATTTTATGCAATGCGTGAACTTGATGGCATTGAAAAAAAACCTGCAACAAGAGAGCTTATTAATTGGATACGCGCTCTTAACGCTGACCCTGATTTTCGTGCAAAAGATATTGTGAAAGGCGAGTTACCATTTCTTGGCGTTCTTTTTAAGAAAAGCCCAGATTACGAGAGAGCACAGAGCATCACCTCGAGACGTAAATTCTTTTAATAAAGAAGAAGCTGCCCTTCTTTAAATGTGGTAACGAACTTAAATATCAGGTAAATGATAAGGAACTCCAAAAATGAAGAAAGCCTTTTTGATAGCATTTTTTTTATTTAAGTTTTTATTATGTGATACGAGTTTTGCAGGAACTGTTTATGAACAAGTAAATGTAGGATTTGATAATTCAGGTTACGCACCCTTTCATATACTGCCTGATGAGAGTGGAGATAAAGTAATAAAAGGAATTGTCGTTGATTTACTCAATGGATTTCAAGGTCAATATCCTCATTATAAAATAGCCTTTAACAAGGTAGTTCCCAATAAAAGATTAACGATTGAAATGGATAAAGGAGTTGCTGATATTGTATATGATAGTCCTTTGTTTGTCGGTGAAAAAGTAAATAATTTTATATGGTCTGAATCATTTGCAGAAACCAGAGACTGTGTTGTGATGTTAAAAGATTCCCAATTCCTATTTAAAAAACCTGAAGATCTATTTGGTAAAAAAGTAGGTAAAATAAGAGGGTATGCTTATGGAGAATATGATAAATATTTTCAAGAAGGCAAAATAATAGGCTGGAATACTGATAAAGCAATACAGTTAATAACAATGTTAAAAATGAAAAGAGTGGATTGTTTTCTGGGAAATATTCATACAACACCTTATCAAATAAAATTAAGTAAATACAAATTGGAAGAGTTCTATTTTTCAGACAAACCGCTATACACATTTGAATTAAAGTTCCAAATAAATAAAAGCAGGGTAAAATTAAGAGAAGATTTAGATAGGTTTATAATAGAAGCTAAAGCAACTGGATTGTTAAAGAAGATAGAAGAAAAGTATAAATAATTAAGTTTTGCACATATAAAATCATAAACCTTAATTGGTTGCTCCTAACATAGCTCTGTAAGAAAGGTAGAAAAATGACTATCTACTCTTTAGGATATTACCATAAATATTATTTATCTATAATCGCTGTTGTATCTTTATTATTTATTACAACAGATCATTTATACGCTGATACTCAATCTAAAATATTTATCCTTGATGATGGGCTTACAAAACAAGAGATCACACAATATCTTTACTATTATATTGACCATACCTCTAAAGATGACAACAATAAAAACAACACATCTAATAAAGAGAATATCCTTAAATTAGATATTAAAACTATTGCATCAGAGCAATTTTCATCATCTTTCAAACTGTTAGAAGGTAAATCAAGTTTTGGATACTCTCCTTTATCATATTGGTTTAGGCTGACTGTTGAGAATAAGACTAACCACCCGATTGAGTGGTTTATTGAGTATCCTTATGCTGTTATTGATCAATTTATTTTCTATAAACCAATAATTAATTTGAACAATGGCGATTATAAATCAGTAAAATACGATGACACTTCTAAGTCATCAAATGAGATCGTAGAAA
>JADFXA010000276.1 GCA_015233755.1 Desulfamplus sp.
ATTGCAGTAACAAAGATAATTGGGATATTTTCGGTTTTTTCATTGGATTTAAGTATCTCTGCAACCTCATACCCGTCCATCTCTGGCATTTGAACATCAAGTATAATAAGTGCAAATTCGTTATCTAAAATAAGAGCCAAAGCCTCGTTACCTGAAGAGGCACGTATAATTTGGGCATCTAATTTTGATAAAATTTTCTCCAATGCAAAGAGATTTTCAGGAATATCATCTACAATAAGAATTTTGGGCTTAAATATATTGCTATCCATTGATTTCCTACGTCATAAGTTTAACTATGTCATTAGCAATTGCACATTGGTTGATAAAAGAGACCTTTGCCTCTTCGTTAAATGGCTTATTTTTTATTTTTAAAATTTCATCTAAAATCTCAAAAAAGGCATCAACAACATCAGGATCAAAGTGGCTGCCTTTGCCCTCTCTTATTATTTGGTATGATTTTTCTAATGAAAATGGTTCTTTATAAGGTCGTTTTGTAGTCAAAGAGTCAAACACATCTGCAAGTGCAACAATACGGCTAACCATTGGGATTTTACTCCCTTGAAGCCCCAATGGATAACCGCTGCCGTCCCATTTTTCATGGTGAGTCATAGCAATAAGCTCACCAAGACGAATAAAACCTGATTTTGAACCTTTAAGTATTTTCGCCCCAATTAATGTATGGCGTTTCATTATCTCCCACTCCTCAGGAGTCAACTTTCCGGGTTTTAATAAAATACGGTCAGGTATCCCTATTTTTCCAATATCGTGCATTGGAGCCGCGTAAGATATTGACTCAACAGTGTTGGGATTTATGCCAAGTCTTTTTGCAATTGCAGTGCTGTAGTTACTCATTCTCTGAATATGAGAGCCTGTATCTTCATCTTTATATTCCGATGCCCATGTGAGCCTATGGATAGTGTCAATGGTAAGTTTCTTTTCATTCTGAATCGCCATCTCTTCACGTTTTACACGCTCAGTAACATCATCAATTCTGATCACAGCCCCATGATTATTATTAAAGCAAAAAGGATAAATAGCAAAATCATTGATAATTGGTTCATTTTTATAAGAAAGATTATTAAGTTTTATACTGTTAATAGAGTGTTCTATTTGAGGCAAACCTTCTTTAATGAACTCGGCTTTAATAGTTTCACTTTTAAGATAAACAGGAATACGATGTTTTTCGACAGGCTGCCCTGAAGCTATTGCCTGCTGAATCATCTGAGTCAGCATTGCGTAAAAGGGGAAAACTTCAGCAACGGGCTTTCCTATAGCATCTCTTGGGGTAACTCCTGATAGAATCTGTCCTTGGCAGTTCATATCAGTTATTCTACCAAGATAGTCAACGCTGACAAGACAAGACGAGATAGAGTCAATTACCTTTAAAAGGTATGAATGAGAATACTCAATTTCACGAGTTGCCTTAACATTTTTTTTGATAAGCTCTTTTAGTTTCTGATTGATCTCATAAAGCTCACGGGTTCTCTCATCAACGAGCTGCTCTAAGCCATTTTTTATTCTGTAAAGCTCTAAAAATACGTTTATTTTGCTCAACAAAATCTGTTTGTTAAGTGGTTTAAATATAAAATCAACAGCGCCTGTATTATACCCTTTTATCTCTTTTGAATCTTCACGGTCAATTGCGGTAACAAAAATAATAGGAACATTTTCCGTTTTTTCATTAGATTTAATAAGTTCTGCCACTTCATATCCATCCATCTCTGGCATCTGAACATCAAGGATTATGAGTGCAAAGTCATGCTCAAGAATAAGTGTCAATGCTTCATTGCCTGAAGATGCTTTAATTATTTCGGCATCAATTTTACCAAGAACTCTCTCAAGAGCAAAAAGGTTTTCAGCAATATCATCAACGATCAAGATTTTAGGTTTGAAGAGGGTGTCATTCATTTCAATTTTCCGTAAATTCAATTACTAAACTCTGAGTAATTTTTGAATAAAAATAGGTATATCATCAAGGTTCAATATATGATCAATAGCATTTGTTTTAATTGCACAAGATGGCATGTAATCAACTTCCGCAGTTTCAGGATTCTCCGCAATAGTTATACCTCCAAGGGATTTTATCTTTTTAATTCCTTGAGTTCCATCAAAGTTAGCTCCAGTAAGAATAACACCTATAAGAGCAGGACCAAAGGCGTCGGCTGCTGATTCAAATAGAACATCAATTGATGGACGGCAATAACAGACTGGAGGATCAACTGAAAGAGCAAAATGAAAATCTCTGCATTTATCTGAAACGCCATTTTTATTTGAAGGTTCATCGTTATATAAAATATGATTTTTATAATCACTTCTGCTTTTAAGAATCTCCCCCTTTTCGACAAGCAGATGATAACCTCCAGGTGCAATATATATTGTTCCAGATTCAATGTTTGTTTTATCTAACGGCTCTTTCACCGGCATCTGGCATCTTTCGTTCAACGAGCGTATTAAATAGGATTCAAAATCAGCTTTTCGATGCTGAACAATTATAATTGGAACTGCAAAATCATGCTGAAACATAGGCAATATCCTATGAAGAGCATTAAACCCTCCAGCAGAAACACCAACCACAACAGCCTTGATTTCAGCAGTCATTTTTTAAGATACTCCATAATTTATAGCTTCCAGCTCTTTATCTGTGCAGCCTTTGTATTCTAACTTTTTATCTGCTGAATCCTTATCTCCTAAACTTACGAAATCTCTCTTTTTCTTAAAAATTCTGGCTGTCTTATCAATAGGCTCATATAAAGAGGCACTTGAGGAAAATTCAAGGCTCTCCTTAGTCCCAAGGCACAAAAAACCATTTATCCTAAGGCTTTTGCTGAAAAGTTCTAAAACAGAATTTTGCAGCTTTCTGTTAAAATATATAAGCACATTGCGGCAGACTATCATATTCATTTCGCCAAAAACTCCATCACTAACTAAATTATGATTTGCAAATACGATGTTTTTTCTAAGAGAACTATCAAAAATTACGGAGTTATAATCTGCATGAAAATATCCTGCAAAAGACTCTTTTCCCCCTGAGTGCTGATAATTAGCGGTATTTAGCTTCATATCTGAGGCAGGGTATATCCCTTTTTGGGCAATCTCTAATGCACTATCATTAAAATCAGTTGCATATAGTACGAAATTATCGCTAATTCCCTCCTCTTTAAGAAGAATTGCAAGAGAGTAAATCTCTTCACCGGTTGAAACTCCTGCTGCCCATATTTTTATAAAAGGATAGGTTCTAAGGTATGGTATAACGGTATTTCTAATGGAGAGAAAAAAATGAGGATCACGAAACATTTCCGTTACATTTACTGAGATACTGCGTAGAAAAAGATTAAAGAAATCAATATCATGGATAAT
>JADFXA010000277.1 GCA_015233755.1 Desulfamplus sp.
ATATAAGTTTGCAAAATTTCACGACAGGCACAATTATCGTCAACAACTAAAACTTTTATGCCGCGTAAAGTCTCAGGAAGAATAAAATGCTCTTTTTCAGTCTTTTTATGCAGACCAAAGCGTGCTGTAAACCAAAAGGTACTTCCCTTTCCAATTTCACTTTGAACTCCAATTCTGCCTCCCATCATCTCTGATAACTTTTTGCTGATTGTCAATCCCAATCCAGTACCGCCATATTTACGGGTTGTAGATGAGTCAGCCTGCTGAAAAGATTTGAAAAGCTTACCCTGCTGCTCTTCATTTAAACCTATGCCTGTATCTTTGACTGAAAAATTAAGAACAACAGAATCTTCTTCTAAATGAACCATTTTTATAGAGATAACAATCTCTCCTTGTTCAGTAAATTTAACTGCATTATTGGCAAGATTAAGAAGAATCTGACCAAGTCTTAATGGGTCTCCTTTTAACCCTTTAGGTACATCTGGCTCTACAGAAAATATAAGCTCAAGCCCTTTTTCATGTGCTTTAAGAATCACTAAGCTGCCAAGGTTGTTCAGAACATCACCCAAATCAAAGTCAACAGACTCCATATTGAGCTTGCCAGCCTCAATTTTTGAAAAATCTAAAATATCATTTATGATTCCTAAAAGATTTTGGGCAGACATATAGACTTTGTTTATATAATCTCTCTGCTTTGGGGTAAGTTCTGTTTTTAGAGCTAAATTGCTAAGTCCAATAATTGCATTCATTGGAGTTCGTATCTCATGGCTCATATTGGCAAGAAATTCGCCTTTAGTTTTGTTGGCAGCTTCTGCAGCATCTTTTGCAATAGTAAGACTCTCTTTAGTTGCTTCTAACTCCTCTGTCCTTTGCGATACTTTTTTTTCTAAAGATTCTGTATATTCCTGAATTCTTGCAAACATTAGGTCAAAATATTTTTCCAAAATAACTATTTCATCTTTTTGTGCATCAAAATCCAACTCTGCATTTATCTCTTTTTTTTCAGTATCTTGAAATAATGACCTGCTTATTTTCTGCGTTAGTTCAAAAAGAGGCTGTGTAATCAATTTCGATAGAACAAGAACAGCTTGAATCCCAACAACGCTTGCAACGATACCAAATACAATTGAAATAAGTATCACTTTGAAGATTGAATCGTTGATATCTTCAGGAGAGACAATGCCTATAATTACAGTAGGCATTTTAGGGATAATTTGATAATTTATAAGCAGTGAGCCGCAATCTATCTTGAATTCGGCATTATCTATTCCAACGGACTCATCAGGCAAACTAACTGAGCCAGCTTCCTGCATTTTTTTTTGACTAGTAAGAACAAAACCACACTCTTGTAATTCAGAATTTCTAATATTTTTTCTTGTAAAAATAAGTTGTTCTTCAGGTGAAATCGCCGCAAGAGTTATAAATCCATGTTTACCAACAATTAATTTACTAAATAATTTTTGGTCTATCATTTTTAAATTTATGATCAATACAATGAATTTACCCTTTTGTATTATTCCATCTTTTAAAAAAGGATGGGAGATAACAAGCAGAGGAAAATCTAAATCAGGTTTAATCTGTTTCATATCTATTATAGAGGCAGGAGAGTTACAAAGCTCAAGAATTTTTTTATGATATAGGTCAGAGTTTTCTAAGTTTAGTCCATTATCACTATATACAATATTTCCATTGTCAATCAGGATAATATCAGCAATCCACAACTCTTTTGACCTGATAGATGTAAAAAAAGATGATACCCCTGAATATGAAATTGCAGCCAAAGCAGGATTATTAAAAAATACATCTACAATAGGCTGTCCAACCCATAATTCTATCTTGGTTTCCATATCTTCATAAAATCGTTTGAAACTCTCAACTCCATAATCCACATTTACAGTAAGCTGGTGGTCAAGATCTTTTTTCAAAAAGGCAGCCTCATGCAAAGAGATTATAATAGTGAAAATAGAAATCACGCTAATAATCAAGAATGCAGAAAAAAAAGCAAATTTGATTCTAAGAGAGCGGTTCATTATAAAATCTAAAAAGAACCGCTCTTTAGTCTTAAAAAAATCCCTCAAATCTTTACTCTCCAAGCAGATTTGTTATAAAAAGATTAAATTCGCTAAGAGTTATGCCAACCTTCTCTTTCCAGATAAGATCAAACTTGGAGTTTACTTTAAGCTGAGAATCAAAAAAGTTTTTTGCAGCTTCTTGCAGATCTTTATCTTCTTTTTTAAATCCCCATCCAACCTGATTAACAGGTCCTACAAAAAATCCAACCACTGAATTTTTAACTTTATTTTGTGTCCAATTCAATGCACCATCAGCTCCGATAATTGTAAAATCAACAGTTTTGCCATCAACTGCTTTCATGCTTTCAGCAGTTGACATAAAACTGATTTGAATGGGGTTATCAGCAAAATCTGTTTTGTTTTTATCTTCTATCCATGTGTGATAACTTGTTCCCTTCATAACTGCTGCCCGTTTTCCTTTAAGATCCGCTTCATTTTTTATATTACCCTTATTATCCTTGCTTATAACCACAGTCATTCGAGTTTTAAAAAGCACGGCAAAATCCATTTTTTTTAAACGCCAATCGTTTATTACCATATCATTAGGATAACAGTCGCACTCTCCAGTTTCCATAAGATATGGTGTGTATGCAGCATCTTTATCAGCAACCCCCTCTTTGTTATAAAAAAGGTTATCCCATGCATCTAATGTTTTCACATTTGCCTTAACCCCTAAACTTTCTGCAAATGCAGTTCCTGTCTTTGTGTAAAGCTCGTAGCTTGAACCAGCTACACATAATCTTAACTCTCCTGATTTCTTTATCTCTTCTAAAGAACGTGCATAAGTTGATGCAATACTCAAATGAAAAGAACACAAACAAATAATCGTAATCCACAGCTTTTTGGTAATCATAAGAACCCCCCGCCTTATTGTTTTTTTATTTCAGTCTCTTTCATGACATGGTCTCCCCCATATATGAATGGGAATTTAATATAGCTTAGAAACTACCTCTTGAGCCTCTTTGAACTTGTATTTATTGACTAATCTGTCAAGCTCTTGAACCTTAGATTTTATATCTTCTGCCCATTCAAATTTATTTAACTTTTCCATAATATCTTTACATGGCTTTGGTTTTTTCTTTTGTAAAGCTGGCTCAAGTGTTTTAAGTAGTTCAACTAATTGCTTCTTGTCTCCCATCTTCACACTATTTTTAGATACATTCTCTTCTGTCCCTGCTTTTGACAAGGCAACAGAGGATAAAATTTCAAGGGTTTTACGTAAAGTTTCATCAAATCGTTCTATTAATAGTGTTAAATCCCCATTAACTGTAGAGATG
>JADFXA010000278.1 GCA_015233755.1 Desulfamplus sp.
AGCTGTAATCCCTCCGAAGAAAAACAGGGCAAAACAAAGAGATTACGATAAAGACCTTTATAAATATCGACATTTAGTAGAAAATGCTTTTCTGCACCTCAAGCAGTGGAGAGGCATTGCCACCAGATATGCAAAAAATACAGCTTCCTTTTTAGCTGCTGTACATATTCGATGTATTGCACTTTGGGCTAAAATTTTATGACGACACTATATAATGTTATATAGAAACTAAATAAATTTATTATTTTTTTAAAAGAAATGGAGTGGATATTGTGTCAATAAGCATAAACAATATAATATATAGTTTGCAACATAAAATAGTTACCTATGGTAAAATGATAAAAATTTCCCATACAATATTTGCTCTACCATTTGCACTATCTGCTGTTGTTATGGCGTGGCAAAATCATAGTGTGGTAATATCAGATTTAGTGTGGATACTTCTTGCTATGGTTGGGGCAAGGTCTGCTGCAATGGGTTTTAATAGAATAGTTGACGCAGACATTGATGCTAAAAATCCAAGAACCTTAATTCGCGAAATTCCTTCAGGAGTGCTTACACGAAAAGACGCGGCTTTTTTTGTTTTTGGCTCTTCAGCGCTATTTATTTTTTCTGCTGCGATGCTTGGGAAACTTTGCTTTATCCTCTCTTTTCCTGTTCTGTTTTTTCTTCTGTTTTATTCTGTTACCAAAAGATTTACAAAATATTGCCACATCTATCTTGGGTTTGCCATATCTTTAGCACCTATTGGAGCTTGGATTGCAATTACTGGCTATATATCTTTTAGCGTAATACTTCTTACTTTAGCACTTATGACTTATATAGCAGGATTTGATATTCTTTACGCTTGCCAAGACATTGATTTTGACAGAGAGCATAAACTATTCTCAATGCCAGCAAAATTTGGAGCTAAAAAATCAATGATTATCTCCTCTATCCTTCATCTTATGACATTTATTTTTTTAACCGCTCTTTACTTTACGTTTGAGATGAACCCCATATTTATTGTATTTCTTGTTGCTATTGGCTTTCTTCTTGTTGCAGAGCATCGTATTGTAAGACCTGATAATTTGGAGAAAATTGATATCGCATTTTTCAACATAAATAGCTTAATTTCGATTATCCTTTTTGCTGGAGTTGTTGCTAATGCTATTATAAGTTGACTATATTATACAAAATAAAAAACCCTTGATTTCTCAAGGGTTTCTGTATGTAGTATTGGACTACTATGATTTTTATAGTGGTAGCGATGCAGGGATTTGAACCCCGGACCCTGCGGATATGAGCCGCATGCTCTGACCAACTGAGCTACATCGCCTTAAAGTTCGGCTTTTATATAATTTAGTTTTTATGTTGTCAATATTTATTTCTCATTTCTTTAATTCTGAATAGCGGTTTATTATACTATTAGATTAGTTGACTAACTAATCTACTTTTTGCTATCAGCTTGCTTAAAGTCTGTTACAACTACAGTGAAATTTTCAAGATTATCAGGGAAATCTGAGAAAACAACCATGAACGGAATTGATTTACCGGGATCAACTGTAAATTTTTTATTTCCATCTGAACTATAAAGAATAGAGTTGATGCCATTCATGTCTAATGTTTTCAACTGCTCTTCAGGTATAATATTACCACACAAAACCGTTTTAGTTTTTACCTTTACTTTGTTTGTAGCTATTAAAGTTCCCTCTATTTTTATGTCTTTACATATAGTTTTTGAGTGGTTAGTTACTTGTCCAGTTATTACAAATAGTGTCCCAGATATGGTATTTGTTATAAATTTACCACTTACGCTCTTTTGATCAGGTGTAAGTTTAATAGGCTCTGGTTTAGGAGATAAAATTTTATTTATATAAGGAATTTTTTCTATATAAGGAGTAATAGCAGATAAATATGGGTTTTTAACTCCCATCATTATAGATGCAGCAAATCCGGCAATTAAAATAATTATTAATATAATAGGTATTATTTTTTTTATTCCAAGTGCGCTGCTTTTATGTCTATCAAAAAGAATGCTATCTTCAAAAAGGTTAGGTCTATTTCCCAACAGTGTAGAACCTTGCCCACTACTGTTTCCTGTTATAGGCTGACCGCCTAATGTAGTTTGTTGATTCTGTGATTTAGTAAGAGATATTTTATTTTCTTTTTGTTGACTATTTTGACTATTACTTGGAAAATCTTTTATCTGCTCCTCAGAAGCATCATAATACTCTTCATCAAAAACATCTTCTTCATCGCTTTCAATATCCTCATCTGTGGAAAACTCCATCTCAATTGGGGAGATACTTTCGATTTTTGGATTTGCCTCAGTTTTATTTTTTGTGTTTGTTTTACTGTTAATTGACTCACTCTCTGTTGGAGAAAAATCAAAGTCAAACTCAGAATCCTCTTCCATTTGAATTTCTAAGCCTTCATCTGAATTTGTTGAATTATCCATAGATATCTCTTCACCACTTGAAAAATCCATACTTAATTCAAGTTCGTTCTCCATCTTTAAAGAGTCAACTGATGTTTTAGATGCTTGTGTAATGTTCTTCTGTGAGAGTGTTGATGCATTATTAAGATCACTATCTAATGAAAAGTCTACATCAAGTGAAAGGTCATCATTAAAATCAATTGACGATTTGTTTTGAGAAGTTTTCTTTTCTATAGCAGGTATTGGAGTTGTTTGTTGGGATGATTTTGAACCTTCGGAAAAGTTTATATCATCATCAAAAGAAAAATCTATATCCAGTTCAATCCCGCTATCTGTATCTATAGGTTGGATAGCTGGCTTAGACTTGGTGGGTGGTTGTGCAGTAGGTTGTTGAGGCGCGGAAAACTCCATATCGTCATTAAGAGAGAAATCCATATCCAATTCAATCCCACTATCTGTATCTACAGGTTGGGGAGCTGGTTTAGACTTAGGTGGTGGTGCAATGGGTTGTTGTTGAGGAGTAGAAAGCTCCATATCATCATCAAGTGAAAAATCCATATCCAGGTCAAAATCACTATTTGTATCTACAGGTTGGGGAGCTGGTTTAGAGTTAGGTGTTGGTGTAACAGGTTGTTGTTGAGGAGTAGCAAGCTCCATATCGTCATCAAGAGAAAAATCAAGATCCAGGTCAAAATCACCATCTGTATCTATAGGTTCAGGAGATGGCTTAGACTTAGGTGGTGGTGCAATGGGTTGTTGTTGAGAAGTAGCAAGCTCCATATCGTCATCAAGAGAAAAATCAAGATCAAGTTCAAGACCACTATCTGTATCTACAGGTTGGGGAGCTGGTTTAGACTTAGGTCGTAATGCAATGGGTTGTTGTTGAGGAGTAGCAAGCTCCATATCGTCATCAAGTGAGAA
>JADFXA010000279.1 GCA_015233755.1 Desulfamplus sp.
TATATTTTTTAATATAATATCGGAGATAAATTCATCCAAAGGAGAGTCGGCTCCACAAAAAGAGGAAGATAAGCAACAAGGAGAAACGTCAGATGATTTTGTAATGTCTCAAAGCAGAATATTATTTCAAGATAGCGAAATAGATTATCCAATCTTAAATCTTAAAGCCCCATATCAGATACCATTAGATCATTTTTATATTAAAAAGATCTCTGGCAATATTATGCTTAAAGATAAGGCTGTTGGCAAATTTGAGCTTTTCTACACAGAACAATTTATCCACAACGCCATAGTTCAATCAAACAGTCGAATGATATTATCATTTGTTATCATTGGAGTTCTCATAATTGGAATTATGATGCTGGGAGCTTCTAAAATAAACAAACCATTACTTGAACTTGCAAGAGTTTCAGAAAAAATAGCTCAAGACAATGATTTTTCAGTAAAAATTAAAAAATCAGATAGAATTGACGAGGTTGGTATTCTTGTCAATGGGTTTGTTAAAATGATTGACCAGATACGGCAAAAAGAATTGGAGCGTAATACACTTTATGAGACTCTTGAAAAGAGCCTTGAAAGATTTAATTATCTATTTTCTAATCTCCAAATAGCCATAGATCATGCTGATTATTCACTTCGTATAGAACCTGAATCTGAAAGAGATGAGCTTGCACTTTCTTTAAACAAGGTTATGCAAACTCTCGAAGATGCAGATATTGTAAAACGAAATCAAAGCTGGCTTAAAAATGGACAAGCAGAGTTAAGCAGCATAATTGGAAGGGAGCAGGATATAATTGCGCTTGCAAGTAAAGCCATTGATTTTATTGCATCTTATGTGAATGCATTTGTTGGGACACTATTCGTAAAAGATGAGGTTAAAAATGATTTTAGAATGGCTGCCTCCTATGCTTTTAAGACAAGAAAAAGTTTATCTAACCGATTTAAATCAGGCGAAGGCTTAATCGGACAGGCTGCATTAGAGAAGAAATCTATTATTTTTACACAAATTCCTGAAGATTATATTAGGATCGAGTCATCTCTTGGAAATATCTCCCCAAAAAATATTATTGTTTTGCCTGTTATATACGAAGATGATGTAAAAGGAGTTATTGAACTTGGCTCTGTTTTAGAGTTTTCCAAGCTGCAGATGGAATTTCTTGAAATTGCTGCAGAAATTCTTGCAGTGTCAATAAACGGAGCTATTTTTAACGAGAAGCTATCGCTTCTTTTAGAGCAGACAAAAGAGCAGGCAGAAGAGCTTAAGGCACAGCAAGAGGAGCTTAAGGCAACTAATGAAGAGCTTGAAGAGCAGGCAAGAATACTAAGAGCATCAGAGGAGAAGCTGCAATCCCAGCAAGAGGAGTTAAGAGCAAGTAACGAAGAGCTTGAAGAGAAGACTAAAATATTGCAGGCACAAAAACGTGAGATTGAGAAGAGTAACGAAATTCTACAATCAAAACAGATGGAGATTGAAGAGAAAGCATCACAGCTTCGTATAGAGACCCAGTATAAATCAGAGTTTCTTGCCAATATGTCCCATGAGCTAAGAACTCCGCTTAACAGCCTCTTGATACTTGCAAATATGCTTGCAGATAATGAAGATGAAAATTTAACACCAGATCAGATAGAGTCAGCAGCCTCAATATATCGCAGCGGTCAAAATCTTTTGCATTTGATAAACGATATTCTTGATCTCTCCAAAATAGAGGCAAAAAAAATTGAGCTTAATATTTCAAGATTCTCTCTAAAAGAGATAGGCGCCCATTTTAAGACTGAATTTTTGCACATGGCAAAAGCAAAAGGGATAGAGTTTAGAGTAATTATGGGCAATAATCTTCCAGAGATGATAACAACTGATATGCACAGACTTGAACAGATTATAAGAAATCTTATTGGCAATGCTGTAAAATTTACCGAAACAGGCTCTATTACACTCTGCTTTGAAAATGCAATGTTATCAGATGAACCATATTCAAGTAGTATTTTACAAAAAATTGCTCAAAATATGATTGCAATATCTGTTGCTGATACAGGTTCTGGTATTCCATCAGATAAACTTGACGCAATTTTTGAAGCTTTTAAACAAGTAGATGGATCAATTCGTAGAAAACATGAAGGAACAGGTCTTGGTTTATCTATATCTAAAGAGCTTGCTCACATTCTTGGTGGAGAGATTAGGGTTAAAAGCGAGCTTGGCAAAGGTTCTACGTTTACCCTCTATCTACCTGAAAATTTTAGTACAGATTCAAAGTCGTTATCTGTCTCAGAACAACCTAACAATGCTCCAGATATTTCTAATATCCCCGCTAAGTTAAATTTAGATGAATCATCTTCTACAGCTTATAAAAGTTCTTCTAAAGAAGAGAAAAGAGAACCAACACCCAGCAGCCCTATGTCCGATAGAACAGACACATTGCCTGATAGACCACTAAACAGTATAGAGAGTAAAACAATGCTGATAATTGAAGATGACCCTGAATTTGCAAAAATTCTGTCAAATTTTTTTAACAAACATGGATATAGCACTGTAGTGGTATCAAACGGTGAAGATGGTATAAAATATGTAATTGATCAGAAACCAACTGCAATTATTCTTGATATTTCACTTCCTGGGATTGATGGCTGGGCTGTTATGAATGAACTTAAAACAAATCCTGATACCCGTCATATTCCTGTGCATATAATGTCAGGTTATGATCAGAGCCGTAAAGGGCTTGAAAAAGGAGCTGTAGGTTATCTGACCAAACCGGTATCAAGTGAAGGTTTAAATAAAGCTCTACAAAAGATTGAGACAGTTCTTTCAAATGATCTAAAACATCTACTTGTGGTTGAAGATAACAAAGAACTCCAACTCAGTATTCTTAAACTCATAGAAACAAATGACATTAAAGTTACGGCAGCTACAACAGGAGAAGAAGCAATCTCTTTACTTAAAGATAGATATTTTGACTGTATGATTCTTGATCTTGGATTGCCTGATATTTCAGGTTTTGAACTAATGGATAGAATAAGTGCTGATCCTAAGATAGATATGCTGCCAGTTATAATTTTTACAGGAAGAGATTTAACAACAGAAGAGACTAAACAATTGGAACGCTATGCTTCAAGCATTGTGTTAAAAAATGCGGTCTCAATGGAACGATTAATTGATGAAACAGCACTTTTCTTACATAGAGTTGAGAGTGAAATGCCTGAGAATCAGAAAAAGATGATTAAAAAGGTGCGTGATCAGCAGATTTTTCTGAAAGATAAAAAAGTTCTTGTAGTAGATGATGATATGCGGAATGCTTTTGCCTTGAATAAATTTTTAAAATCTAAAGGTATGGAGGTTTCAATTGCTA
>JADFXA010000027.1 GCA_015233755.1 Desulfamplus sp.
GTTTTATAAATTTTTTTCTTGCCCCAACTGCATGGTATCCTTTTATCCAAAATATTCACAAGCAAGGTAAAGATTTTGGAAGGTCAAATATTGGTCAAGGAAAAAAAGTCCAAGTAGAGTTTGTAAGTGCTAACCCAACAGGACCTTTGCATATTGGTCATGGAAGAGGGGCAGCAGTTGGCGATGCTGTTGGAAATATACTTGCTTTTAGCGGTTTTGATGTTCAAAAAGAGTATTATATTAATGACTCTGGAAGACAGATAAGAACGCTTGGTCGCTCCGTTTGGTTAAGACTTTGCCAGTTGGTTGGTAAAGAGATTGACTTTCCTGATGACTGTTATCAAGGAGATTATATTCGAGACATTGCGAAAGAGATCAATGAGTTGGTAACTAAAAAAACTTCTAACTTAGCAAATTTTGAATCAGAAAATACTACCGAATCAAATAATATTGACACTAAAAAAACTCATTTAAAGATGGTAGACAATCTTTTTGACAAACCAGAAGCAGAAGCTGTTGATATATGTGCAAAATATGCTGCTGATAAGATATTGCAAGGTATAAAAGATGATCTTTACGATTTTGGAGTTGAATTTGATAGATGGTTCAGCGAACAGAGTCTCTATGATTCAGGTAAAGTTCAAGATGCCATAAAAAAGTTTCAGGCACGAGATGTTATATATGAAAAAGATGGTGCATTATGGTTTAAAACAGAATCTTTTGGAGATGAAAAAGATAGGGTAGTTGTTAGAAATAATGGTCTTACAACCTATTTTGCCTCTGACATTGCTTATCATACTGAAAAATTTGATCGGGGCTTTGATAGAGTTATTGATGTCTGGGGGGCAGACCATCATGGTTATATAAACCGAATAAATGCTGCAATTGAGGCATCAGGCAGAAAAAGAGAACAATTTAGCGTAATTTTGGTGCAATTAGTTAATCTGCTCAGAGCTGGTGAGCAAGTTGCAATGTCAACGCGCTCTGGCGAATTTGTAACTCTTAATGAGATTATTGATGAGGTTGGAAAAGATGCTGCACGCTTTATATTCTTGAGCAGAAGCTATGATAGCGGTCTTGATTTTGATTTAGAGGTTGCAAAACAGCAGACTGCTGATAATCCTGTCTATTATGTTCAATATGTCCATGCAAGAATCACTGGTATTGTTGCAAAAGCATGTGAACAGAGTATTATCTTAGCTCCTGAAGATGTCGCGTTAAAGGGAATATCTAATCTTGAGCGTCTTGTTGAGCCAGAAGAAATAAAACTTATCAAGATTCTTGCATCATTTCCCGAGGTTGTAGAAAAGAGTGCTGTGGCATTGCATCCACACTTAATATTTACATATCTTATGTCTTTGGCTTCCTCATTTCATGGATATTACAACAAGCATAAGGTTATTACAGAACATCAAGATTTAACATTGGCAAGACTCTGCTTGATCTCATCGGTTAAACAGGTGATTCATAATGGTCTTACACTTCTTGGCGTATCTGCTCCAGAGAGGATGTAGCATTGGAATTTCTCAAGGGACTTTTGAAATATTCTGGGCTATTAATGTTAAGTGGATGGATGTTTTTCATGGGAGTACTGGTGGGAAGAGGAACAGCTCCTGTGGAATTTGACACTGGATGGTTTCAAGAGAGACTTGCTGTTATATTTGATGATTCCGAGATAACAGCAGAGACTGTTGCACAAAAGCCAGAACTTGATTTCTATGCTGCATTGCAAAAGAGCGATTCACAGGAGGATTACGATCTTCAGATTAAAAAAACTCCAGCTTCTCAAAATGGTAAAGATGGCAAATCTGCTTCTACATCATTGTCAGAAAATCTCTCTTATGATGTTGCTTTAAGCGATACTCAAGCTCCTTTAAAAAGAAGTAGAAAAGCTATGACAAAATTAGGCTCAAAACAGCCAACCTCTTCCTTAAATGATGATGCTATTGGAAAATCTGACTTTATTTTAGCCAAATCAGATAAGATAAAAATTGCAAGTAAAATTCAACAGGTAACGGATTCTCAGTATGAAAATTCGGAATCCGAAAATAATTCTCAAACAGCCAGTTTAAAAACTTCCAGCAAGTTTTCCCAAATAAAGGCTCTTACTAATCAGCAGCTGCCAGAGACAAAAAGCGAGCAGGTGAAAGAATATGCTCAAAAAGTATATTCTTACACAATTCAGATTGCATCATTTAATAACGAAAATGATGCAATTACCCATATCTCAAAACTTGGTGAAAAAGGGTATTCTGCTTATAAAATTAGTGGCACAGTTGGTGATAAAACATGGTATAGAATTAGAATTGGAGACTTTAATAACATAACTGAGGCAAAAGAGAGTCTTAAAAAACTTGAAAGCAGTGGAATAAAAGGACTTATTATACAAAAAGATTGATTCATAGTATAGAATAAAATCTATGTTGTATATGTAGGTAAAGAACACGGTCTCTTTTTCTACAATAATAAAAAACGCAATTTATGAGTTTTTATAGTATAAAAAGGCAAAATTATGAAAATTACACAAAAAGATGTAGAGTATATTGCACATCTTGCACGCCTTGAAGTTGATGAAACTTTAGTTGATAAGTTTGCGGAACAGATAAGCAATATTCTTCAATATATTGATAAGTTAAAAGATGCTGATGTGTCTGGTGCTGGTCTTATGGCTGGTGCAGCACTACAGAATAATGTTTTTAGAGAAGATATAGTAAAAAAATCTCCAGGTCCTGATGTAACTCTTTCGAATGCGCCAGAGAGGCACGAAGATTTCTATACGGTACCAAGAGTTGTTGGGTAACATTTAAAAGAATAATTTAAGATAACGGCGGTCTCTACAATGGATTTATATGAATTGACAATAAGTCAAGCACAAACTGGTCTTGCAAAGAGAGAATTCTCTTCTCTTGATTTGGTAAATGCCATGCTTGATAGAATAGAAAAATTAGATGGAGATATTGGGGCATATATCACCATTGATGCTGATGGTGCAAGAGAAGCGGCAATTGAAGCGGATCAACGTATTGCAAATGGCTACTATCTTTTAAAACATGAAAGTTTTACAAATAATGGAAGTAACTTAGATAGCAGCAATTATCGTTATCCACTTCTTGGTATTCCAATTGCTCTTAAAGATTTACTTTGCACCATAGGTGTAAAAACCACTTGTGCTTCTAAAATTTTGGAAAATTTTGTGCCTCAATATGATGCAACTGTTGTCTCAATGCTTAAAAATGCTGGAGCTATTATTATTGGCAAAACCAATTTAGATGAGTTCGCGATGGGTTCGTCAACAGAAAATTCAGGTTTTCATATTACAAGAAATCCATGGGACAGAGAGCATGTTCCGGGTGGATCAAGTGGTGGTTCTGCTGCTGCGGTATCTGCAAGAATGTGTATTGCTGCACTTGGAACTGATACTGGCGGTTCTATTCGTCAACCAGCCTCCCATTGTGGTGTTGTTGGGATTAAGCCGACATACGGACGAGTTTCGCGTTATGGTCTTGTCTCTTACGCATCTTCTTTGGATCAGATAGGTCCAATTACAAAAGATGTTGAAGATAGCGCTATTTTACTTAACGTAATTTGCGGGCATGATCCTTTAGATTCAACATCTGCAAATATTGAAATTCCTGATTTTACTTCTGCTTTAGAGCTGTTCAAAAATTATGGACTCAAAGGGATGAAGGCTGGTATTCCAAAGGAGTTTCTCTCTGTAAAAGGTCTTGATCCTGATGTTGAGACTGCTTTTAATAATGCAAAAGATACTTTAGAGAAACTTGGCGTTGAGATGGTTGAAGTCTCTTTACCTCAAACCGATTACGCAGTTGCAGCATACTATGTTATAGCCCCTTCTGAAGCGAGTTCAAATTTGGCACGTTTTGATGGTGTTAGGTTTGGTTTAAGGGATAATTCTGCAAACGATCTAATTGATATGTATAAAAAAACGAAATCAAAAGGGTTTGGGGCGGAAGTCCAACGCCGTATAATAACAGGCACTTATGCTCTTTCTGCTGGATATTATGATGCCTATTATGGACGTGCAACAAGGGTAAGAGCTATGATACGTGATGATTTTACACGTGCATTTGAAAAGTGTGACATTATTATTTCTCCTGTAGCACCAACTCCAGCCTTTAAAATTGGTGAAAATATTGATGACCCTTTGACTATGTATTTAACTGATATTTTTACCCTCTCAACAAATATGGCGGGGTTGCCAGGAATATCTGTGCCTTGTGGTTTTTCGTCAAAAGGGTTGCCAATTGGTTTGCAGATTATGGCTAATAGTTTTGATGAGATGGCGCTTATAAGAGCTGGGTATGGTTTGGAGCAAACCCTTGCTATTAAAGATAAATTTCCAAATATTTGATATTTAGGACTAATTTCAATATTAGAGTTAGATTTGACGACTTTTAAAAAGTTGTCAAATCTCTCTTACACAGTCAAATGGATATACTAAAAATGAGCAATATTCAGCCACAAGGCGAAAATTTACGCAAAGCAATTCAATGGATTTCTGAAGAGAGGCAAGCAAAGCCTGACCAAAATTCTATTATGCTTGCAGAAAAAGCAGCTATAAAATTTGATCTAAGCCCTGATGATTCCGAATTTTTGCTAAGATTTGTCAAAGCAATACCTCCATCTATAGAGTAAGTAAACTCTAATCTATTATCTAGAACTATTTCAACGGTAAATAATTATGCCAGAAGTGCGAATACTTTCTGAAATCATAGCCAATAAGATCGCTGCTGGTGAAGTGGTAGAGCGTCCAGCCTCTGTTGTTAAGGAGTTGATAGAGAACTCACTTGATGCAGGGGCAACCCGTATATCTATTGAGATTCAAAAAGGTGGCAGTGATCTGATAAGAGTATCTGACAATGGGTGTGGAATGTCTCAAGAAGATGCTCTTTTATCAATTGAGAGATTTGCCACAAGCAAGCTCACAAACGATGATGATCTCTTTTCAATAAAAACATTTGGTTTTCGTGGAGAGGCTCTTCCTTCAATTGCATCTGTATCCCAATTTACCTTGATCACACGTAACGCTGAATCACAATCAGGCACAAGAGTTGATATAAACGGTGGGAAAATTATTGATGTCTCTGAAACAGGCTCACCAGTTGGCACAATGGTTGATGTAAAAAATCTCTATTTTAATACCCCCGCCCGCAGAAAATTTCTAAAAACAGTCAATACAGAGATGGGGCATATAGCCTACAATGTATCTGCTTTTGCACTTGCCTATCCTCATGTTAACTTTAGTCTTGTTCATAATGGACGTAATGTAAAACATTTTTCAGAATCTGATGATTTGCTTTCAAGAGTTGGCATGGTTCTCGGCTTAAATGGTGATGAAAGCATCAATGATCTCTATTCATTAGGTTCCGTGGAAAGAAGAGGGCTTGGAGGTGAGAGTAGAAATTTAGCAGAGAGTGGTTATTCGCCAGATAATAAATATTTAAAAGAAGATGAATATTCAAACCAAAGGGAAATTTGCATAACTGGTTATATCACCAAACCTTCAGTTACAAGAAATTCATCAAACAACATTCTTTTGTTTGTAAATAAGAGACTTATCTCTGACAGATCGCTTATATCGGCTATAGTAAAAGGGTATCAAGGAAGATTGATGAGAGGGCAATTTCCAATGGCTGCTCTGTTTATTCAAATCCCTTTTGGTGAGGTTGATGTCAATGTTCATCCTGCAAAACTCCAGGTGCGATTTGCCAATCAAAGTTTAGTATTTGGCTCTGTTGTAAATGCTGTGCATAATGCTCTTTTTTATGGTGAAAATAGAAATGTTAGTTACAATAATGAAGGGAATAGTAAAAAGATAGTTAGCTATGAAGCACATGAATATTTACCAGAATTTGTTAAGAATAAAATTGATAGTCCAAACTTTGCTATTCCAAAATTTGATAGTATTGATAGCCCCAGCTTATTTGATTATAAAATAGAGAAAATTATTGAAGATGACTTTCCTAAAAATGTCAATTTGCAAGAAGTGATTATAAACAAACCGATTAAAGAGCCAGTAAGCAAACATATTGATATAGAAGAGTTCAAAGTTAAAAAAACTGATCCGCTATATGGTCTATCGCCTGATTTAAACTTAAATGAAAATCTAAGTGAACTCCATATAATTGGGCAATTTGCAAATACCTATATCATTGCTGAATCAGGAAACCTTGAAATAACTAATCTTAATAAATTAAGTCATGAATTAAGAAACACAAACCGTCAACTTGTATTGATAGATCAACATGCTGCACATGAAAGAGTTCTTTATGAGAGGCTTAAGAAAAGATCAAAAGGGTTTAAACCTCCGTCTCAAGATTTAATTGTGCCTGAGATTGTTGAGTTTAATTATAAAGAGTCTGCCTTGCTTGAAACTATAGTAGCTGACCTTGCTAATGTAGGCATTGAGATTGAACATTTTGGAGGAACTACTTTCGTTGTTAAATCTTTGCCCGCAATAATAGATGACAAGTCAATAAAACAAATTCTTCGAGATATAGTTGCTTTAATGGTTGAAGGTGAGAATATGATTAATAGTAAAGATAAACCCCTCCATACTCTACCTAATAATAGTGGCCTACAGGATGATGAAACAACACTATGGCTTGATAAAATGTTAATATTGATGGCTTGTCATAGTGCTGTTAGAGCAAATCACCAGCTTAATCCAAAAGAGATGGATAACCTTATTGCTGAACTTCAAAAATGCGATAATCCATATCATTGCCCACATGGACGACCTATAATTATCTCCTTCACACAAAAAGAGTTAGAAAAGCGATTTAAAAGGATTTAAGTTTGATTTATGCCTACTACTTAAATCTATCTATTTTTTCTCCCCGATTTTACTTGAGATTTTTTCCAAATAAATATATTTTATGAACCATAAGATAGATACTAAATGATATTCACAAAATATAATAATGAGGTAAGCAATGGGAATACACGAAAGAAAACAGCGAGAAAAAGAGCAGAGGCGTAAACAGATAATGGAAGCCGCCAGAAAAGTTTTTTCCGCTAAAGGTTTCAATAGAGCTACAATGGAAGAGATTGCGGGTGAAGCGGAGTTAAGTCCAGGAACTCTTTACCTATATTTTAAAAACAAAGAGGAGCTGCATACTTCGTTGTCAATTGATATTCTCGAATATATAACTTTGCAGATGAAGAAATTTATCAACAGAGACGATATTAATGCCGAACAGAAAATGCACTTATTAAAAGATACCTTTATGAATGTCTATGAGTATGATCCAATGGTATTGATAAACCTCTTCCATCTTCAATCAGGTGAAACATTGAAAAATTTATCCCCTGAAGTTATTGAAGAGCTAAAAGAGACCTCAGCAGATGCTTTATCTACTATAACGTCAATTGTTAATGAAGGTATAAACCAGGGGATATTTTTAAAACGCCATCCCGTAGCTCTTGCAGATATAATCTGGGCAACCTATTCAGGTGTGGTTTTATGGGTTGATAGCAAGCGACTCTTAAATAATGAAAAAGATTTTGTTAAACAGACCATTGAGACAGCGTTTGAGATCATGGTCAATGGTTTTAAGAAATAATAGTCGTCTTAAAAGAATTTTTCCTACACTCTTCTCAAACAAATTCCTATAACTATTAATAGCGATATATAAAATAATGTCTAAATGTAGTGGCTGACTAATTGTCTCCGCTACATTTAGACAATAGGACTATTAAATCCAAATGTTCTCACTATCTTATCTAAATAGTTACTCTCCCAAATACGCTTTACGAATTTCAGGGTTATGGAGAAGTGAAGAGGCCTTATCTTCAAGTGTAATTTGACCTGTTTCAAGGACATAACCTCTTGTTGCAGCTTGAAGTGCAAGGTTGGCATTTTGCTCAACAAGTAAAATGGTAGTTTCTTGGTTTTTGTTAATATCTGCAATAATATCAAATATTTGATGTATAATTATAGGAGCAAGTCCCAAAGAAGGTTCGTCAAGAAGAAGAACTTTTGGCTTTGTCATCAATGCTCTGCCAATAGCAAGCATCTGCTGTTCACCTCCTGATAGAGTTCCTCCTTTTTGGCGATTTCTCTCTCCAAGAACGGGGAAAAGGGAATAAACATGCTCAATATCTCTTTGAATCTCTGGTTTGTCGTTTCTATAAAATGCACCTAAAATAAGATTTTCTTCAACTGTTAGGCGTGGAAAAATGCGGCGACCTTCAGGCACTTGGCATAATCCAAGTGGAGGTAGTTTCTCAGGGGCGATATTTTTTACAGAAACTCCATTATAAAATATATCGCCTTTCTCCAGGGGAACAATTCCGCAGATAGTCATAAGTGTTGTTGATTTTCCTGCACCATTTGCACCAATAATTGCCACAACTTCACCTGGATATATTTTAAGTGATACATCTCTAAGTGCTTTAATGCTTCCATAGCCAGAGTGGACATTTTTCAATTCAAGAATCGGTTGGGCTGACATTTATAATTACTCCTTCCCTTCGGATATTTATGATATTTCGTTCCTATATTATTGGGGTATGGTTAATAACATAAGATCGTTATTAAAATTAAGATTTTTTCTCCATCATTTTTTTTCGCTTTGCAGCGATAAGACCTGATGGTCTAAAAAGCATCATAATAATCATAGTTAATCCAAAGACAAGCATTCTATATGATTCAAGTTCACGAAATACCTCTGGAAGTACAATCAATGCGATAACACCAAGTATAATTCCAGGAATTGAACTCATTCCACCTAAAACTACCATGGATAAAACCATTACAGATTCAAGGAATGTAAAACTTTCAGGGCTTACGAATTTCATTCTTGCAGCAAATAATGCACCAGCAAAACCCGCAAATACGGCACCCATTGCAT
The DNA here is from genome assembly GCA_015233755.1 of Desulfamplus sp. GTDB lineage: Bacteria > Desulfobacterota > Desulfobacteria > Desulfobacterales > Desulfobacteraceae > Desulfamplus. The sequence goes on from JADFXA010000027.1 coordinate 8,877, forward strand.
AAGCAAGCAGCTTATAGTAAAAAGTGTTTACCCCCATAAGTTCGGCAGCAGTCTCATCTTCTCTGATTGCCTCTAATGCTCTACCTATTCTTGAAAAATTGATTCGTGTAACAGCAATAATTGTAAGAATGGCAAGGACCAAAGCAAAATAATAAAAATATTCAAGTTTTTTTACCCAAAAGATTTCAAAAGAGAAGCCATTTTCCATAACAGGTCGGAGAATACCTATTGTCTTTACACCAAGAATACCATTAGGACCGTTAGTTAGACTCATCCAGTTATTAAGAATAATACGGACAATTTCGCCAAATCCTAAAGTTACAATGGCGAGATAATCGCCTCTCATTCTTAAAGTTGGATAGCCAACAATACAACCAGCAATACATGCAGATAGTCCAGCAAGCGGAAAACAGACCCAGAATCCTATTCCATACCTAACATTTAATATCGCGTATGTATATGCTCCTACACCATAAAATGCTATATGTCCAAGATCAAGCATACCGGCAAGTCCAGCAACTACATAAAGTCCAAGTCCAAGGCAGATATATAGAAGTACATTGATGGCAACATCTGTAGGATATCTTCCTGTTAATAATGGATATAGTACAGCACCAATCAAAAGAACAGATTTCCATATCCATGAAGGCATATTTTGAACCATGTTGTTAAGTTTTTCGCTTGTATTTACGACAGGTTCTGTAAAAAATTTTAAATTTCCACTACTGTTGATTATATAAATAATAAAACATATAAATGTGCCTGATAAGATATATAGCCATACAGTTATTGTTTGTTTAAATGAGATTGTTCCATCAGGGTGAATACCCAAAAGAGGCCATAAAAGACCAAGCAGCCACAACATTGTGATTGCATATTGTTTCCAGATTTTTTTAAACTCTTGTATCATCGATATTCTCGCCCATAATTCCTGTTGGTTTAAAATAGAGAACCCCAATCAGTATAATAAATGCAAATACGTCTTTGTATTCTCCTGAAATATAGCCCGCACCAAATATTTCGACCATACCAATAATAAGCCCGCCAAGCATTGCACCTGTAATATTACCAATACCACCAAGCACTGCTGCAGAAAAAGCCTTAATACCCGGAAGAAATCCCATATCGTAACGCACAGAGCCATAATATAACCCCACCATTATTCCTGCTGCGGCTGCAAGACCTGCACCAATTCCAAAGGTGAGAGAAATAATCTTGTTACTTCCAATGGCAACAAGTGCTGACATAGTCTTATCTTGAGCTGTAGCACGCATTGCCATTCCAATCTTTGTTTTGAATACAAGAAGATTTAATGCTACAAGCAAAGCTCCTGTAAGGCATACAATAAGAACTTGAAGATAACCAATAGTTATAATTCCAAAGCTAAAACCACCTTGGAAAAGTTCACTTGGATAGGCTTTGTCATACACCCCTTGAGTCAGCATCAATCCGTTAGAGAGAAATATAGATACCCCCAAAGCTGACAAAAGTGCAGCAAGGCGAGCCTCTTTTCTTAATGGTTTATATGCTATTTTTTCAACACCAATTGCAAGATATGCACAATACATCATAGCAAGTGCGAAAGATGCTGTGAGACAGAATATAGGATGGGTCTCCATATAACCAAGACCTGTAAAAAAGCTTAAAAATATAACGCCAACATAGCCACCGGCTGCAAAAAATTCGCCATGCGCGAAATTTATCAACTGTATAACACCATAGACCATGGTATATCCCAGTGCAATCAGTGCATAAATGCCGCCAAGTGTAATACCGTTAATTAGCTGCTGAATAAAAGAATCCATTTTATTTTTTCACATTTTTTATGAGATTTGGCGAGATGACCCTACCTTTTTAAATGTAGGGTCGTTGAATTGAAACTTTAGGGAGATGTTAAACCAGCCTTATTAAATCTGCTTAACTCTCTGTATTATTTTATTAGACCTTTTGTAGGCTCCCAGTAAGGTACAAACTCACCTTTTACAACCTTGAATGCAATATAAGACGAACCAGAATCACCATTCTCTTTAAATTTTACGTGTTTAGACGCACCATTAAAATCAAGTTTCATAAGCTCGGCTTTAATTTTGTCAGGATCGGTTGAACCAGCAGCTTTGATAGCTTTTAAAAGAGCAATTGTAGAATCATAGGCATAGGTTGCATAAGCAGCAATCTTGCCATATTTAGGAACATATATCTGCTCAAACGCTTTATATTCAGGAGTTGTTGGATCAGTAAAACCGTATGTTAAATAGACACCTTCAGATGCTTCTTTTGCAACTTCCATAAATTTTGGCTGGAAAACAGCATCTTGAGTAACTATTTGAGAGGCAATGCCCATTCTTTTTGCTTGAATGCTCATAAGGGCAGCTGGTGAATAACCTTGAAGAGACATATATAAAATATCAGGATTTGCAGCTTTCACTTTTGTAAGAACCGCTGAGAAATCTTTGTCTCCCTGATTTACATGGTCATGGGTAACTACATTCATACCAAGTGCTTTACAATTTTTTGAAACACCATCGGCAAGACCCTGTGAATATGTAGTTTTATCATCAATAATAAAGATGGTCTTAGCATTCAATGACTCTTTCATAAATTTTGCAGCGGCAGGAGCTTGATCATCATCTCTTCCGCACATTCTGAACATATATGGAAGTCCACGATCTGTAACTTGCTCATTTGTAGAAGCTGGGGTAATCATGACAATCTTAGCCTCATCAAGTGTCTCTGATGCAGGAATTGTGCATGATGAGCAGTAAGCACCAATTACACCAACAACTTTAAGGTTGATAAGTTTGTTTGCAGCAGCAACAGCATTTCTTGGATCGCACACATCATCTTGTGGAAACAACTCAATTTTATCATAACCTGGAATTCCGCCTTCTTGTTTCTGAAATACTTCAATCGCGGTAAGAACACCATTTTTTATATCTGTTCCATCAGAAGCGTAAGGACCAGTAAGAGGGCTCATTGAACCAATTTTGAGTGATTCCGCAGATGCTGCTGAAATAATAAAAAGAGTGGTAAGAAGAGCCATTGCCATAATTGAAAAATTTTTTTTACTCATTGCGTTCTCCTTAAAAAGCTAAATAGTGAATTGATAAAAAATAAAAAAGATAGATTAAAACAATAATAATTTAATGAAAAATTATTTAATATCTAAGTTTGGCTAATCATGTTTTGCAGCAGGTTGTCCAAGATATGCTTCAATAACTTTGGGGTTATTTTGAATCTCTTGAGGCGAGCCTTCAGCAATTTTAATACCATGTTCAACACAAACAATACGATTACAAACACCCATAACAACTTTCATATCATGTTCTACTAAAAGTACATCTATTCCACGTTCTGATATTCTTGCAATATCTTTCATAAGCTCTGAACTTTCAGAAGGGTTCATGCCAGCAGCTGGTTCATCAAGCAAGAGGACTTTGGGTTCTGATGCAAGTGCCCTTGCAATCTCAAGTCTTCTTTGTGAGCCATAAGGTAAATTTGATGCTACAGTATCAGCGAATTGAATAACACCCATAAATTTAAGTGCTTCTAACGCTTTCTCTTTTATAAAAGCCTCTTCAGCTTTTTGGGAGTTTGTTCTAAGCAAAGCTCCCATAACACCCTTATTTGAACGACAATGCATTGCCACCATGGTATTTTCAAGTGCTGTCATCTTTGAGAAGAGACGAATATTTTGAAATGTTCTGGCAACTCCTCTTGAAAAAATTTCATGCGGTTTTTTTCCAAGAATACTCTCGCCTTCAAATGTAACATCACCTTCTGTTGGTTTATACACTCCTGTAAGCACGTTAAAAATTGTAGTTTTACCAGCACCATTTGGTCCTATTAGACCAAGGATCTCTCCAGTGTGTATGGCAAAACTTAATTCAGAAAGGGCATAGAGTCCACCAAATCTAACCGTAATATTTTTTAATTCTAAATGTGCCATATTTCTTAACCATTTAAACTCTTAGGTAGTTGTTGGAACTGACAGGACGAAATGTCCTGTGTGAGATGCGAAAAATAGAAAAACAAATAGTAATTATGATGCGAAATGTTGTTGATAAGTAATCATTAATTAGTCATTATCTACGATAATAGCCTTTAATAATTTGTAGTTTAATTATATACTTTTATTCATACTGTCAATAAAAAATTAATTCCATGAAACCCTGAGAATGTCTCATAGTATATTATAAAATTAAAATATAATTGAGATTCATAAATTAATCAATCTTAATGGTTAGACCATTACTATTATGCTCAAAAAATTTTGTCAAGTTCTTTTTAAAAGATAAAATAAAAATTTTTGCAATAAGAAAAAAGAAAAGCACATAATCTTCATTTATCTCTTTAGATAAAGAAAACTATGTGCTTTTTTGGGTTTTATTTTTTATTTAAAATTATTTTGTAAATCTATGTTGTATATATTCGAAGGTGTGTCAGTGATGACCACTATTTTGTTTATTACTACAACAAGTCCCTTTATGAGCATCATCTTCTCCATGATGTCCACCTTTTCCGCTTGCTGTATCAACAATGGTTTTTACAACACAGAAGGTCATACCAAGACTCAGGATTATTATCGTGTACCACATACCACCGAAAAAGAGGTAATGTCCAGCATCCCATGCCCACTCAAAAGAAAATGGAAACATAAATATTCTCCCTTTTAAATCTGTTTACTTGAAGGTTAATCTATCTTTCTAAAATTCAGAAAGATAGATTAACCATAATTATAAGAGCAAACAGAATATTATAAAATTACTATTTAGTGTCATACAGTTCCTGCTCTTGCGGGAACACGGGTAGATAACGGTATGCTAAAGAAATAAGAATAACACCATAAGCTACAGGAAGAATTGTTGTTGCAATCTCCTGCCAACTTGGCACATACAATGCCCATGTATCGAAACTCATTACAGGTACAGCCATAACTTGAAGCACCATTACCCAACGATTCAAACAGACACCAAAAACGCCAAGGACAATGGCTACAAGCAGAAGTTTGTTATTTTCTCTATATTTTTGTACAGTAAGAAGGACTGCTGGTACAATACCACCCAAAACAATTTCTGCAAAAAGTATCCATATACCGTAAAATGAATTATTTGAATAAAAATCCATCAAAGAAAATCCCATATCAGGGGCAGTAACAAAAGCCCAATATATAGTATCAATAATCTTTGCGATAATATATGTGGTTATCATCCAGCCTGAAATTTTTGCAAGAATATAGACAACATTATCTTTGACCAACTTTTTACGAGTAATTCCCTCAAACATTTTTGTAACCATCAAGGTAAAACAAGGCCCATAAGCTGCTGCTGACCATGTAAAGAGAAAGAAAGTCCATGGCCAAACAAGTAAGCCTTCTCTGTATGCAAATGGGCGACCATAAAGAACGCCAGCAACACCACCAAGAGAACCTTGATGGAAGCATGAGAGAAATGCTCCAGTTGCAGCAAAAACTGCCATTACACCGTGCATATTATGGCTTAAATTATGAAAAAAAGGAACTTTATCAATTTGACGATTTTCAAGGATAAGTGGAATAAACTCAATAGTAAGAACGCTGAAATATAAAGATAGACAAAATGCAACTTCAGTTAGCATAGAGTGAACATTTGCATGCCAAAATATAAACCAGCCTCTAAGTGGCTGACCAATGTCAATGGCAAGAATCAATAAAGCCGAGCTGTAGCATATAAATCCAATAACAACAGCAAGGTTTATAATGTTTTTAAGTTCGTCAATGCCAAATACATATTTGAGAAGCCCTGTAAAAAAAGCACCTCCTCCAATGGCAATAACAGCAAGGTCAGCCCATATCCAGAGGGCAAAACCATAATAATCGTTCATGTTGGTCTGGTTTAGCCCTTTAAGCCAGCACAGCCCCATGGCATAAACGCCCCACATAAGAACAGCGCCTACTATCGCAATACCTGTTGCAAAGACAGGAAACGGACAGCGTTTTGCTCCTTTGGGAATTAATGCAGAATCCATATTATATTACTCC
>JADFXA010000280.1 GCA_015233755.1 Desulfamplus sp.
TCAAGACAGCGATAAAAAGGCTGCTTTGCAGGTTGCACGAGAGTTTTATGAGATGGGCTTTAAACTTATTGCAACAAGAGGAACCGCAACTTTTCTTAAAGATAATGCAATTCCAACAAAGGTGGTGGAAAAGGTATCTACTGGCAGACCCCATGTTGTTGATGCTGTAAAAAACAACGAGATCCAACTTATTTTAAACACAGGTGCAAGCAGACAAACAAAAAGAGATGGCTATGAAATTAGACGTGCTGCAATAAGATATAAAATCCCTTACGCAACAACAACTGATGGTGCAAAGGCAATTTGCAGAGCAATCAAAGCATTGAAAAAAGAGCCTCTGACAGTAAAATCAATTCAGGAATATCATGATGGAAAATAGAATGATTGAAGACAACAGACCTAAAGAAGAGTGTGGTGTTTTTGGTATCTACAGACACCCAGAAGCTGCCCAATTGACCTATTTTGGACTCTATGCACTTCAGCATAGAGGGCAGGAAAGTGCTGGAATATCAGTTGCAAGAGAAAAAGATAAAATTTTCTCCCACAAAGGCATGGGGCTTGTCCATGATATATTTGAGATGGACGATTTAAAAAAGATAGAGGGCGGTGGAGGCAGTGCAATTGGTCATGTCCGCTATTCAACTACAGGAGACTCTAATCTCACCAATGCACAGCCTTTTGTAGTTCAGCATAAAGGTAGATCCTATGCAGTTGCCCACAACGGAAACTTAGTAAATGCCCATATCTTGAAAAATGAGCTTGAAGAGAATGGTTCGATATTTCAGACCACAATGGATAGTGAGGTTTTTCTTCATCTTTTTATCAAAAATCTGAAACAAGGTAATGTTATCCAGGCTATCCAGAATGCTGTTACAAAAATTGAAGGTGCTTACTCCTTTGTGCTTCTTACCTGTAAAGGTGAGGTTATTGGAGTAAAAGACCCTCATGGATTCCGTCCTTTGGCTTTAGGGAAACTTAATGGCCATTATGTGCTTGCATCAGAGACCTGTGCATTTGATTTGGTTCAGGCGGAATTCGTAAGAGAGCTTGATCCAGGAGAGATTGTAATTATTAACGAAGATGGGGTTCAGAGCATAAAAGCTTCCAATCCTCTTGAAAAACGATCTCTTTGCATCTTTGAATATATATATTTTGCAAGACCAGATAGTACAATCTGTGGAAAAAATGTTTATCAGATGAGAAAAGCACTTGGTAAACAGCTTGCCATAGAGTCTCACGTTGATGCTGATTTTGTAATGCCTTTCCCAGATTCAGGAAACTATTCAGCAATTGGATATGCTGAAGAGTCTGGTATTCCTTTTGAGATGGCAATGATTAGAAACCACTATGTTGGAAGAAGTTTTATCCAGCCAACCCAAAACATGAGAGATTTTGCGGTTCGTATTAAGCTAAACCCTGTAAGAGAGTTGATAAAAGGTAAAGAGCTCATCATTATTGAAGATTCTATAATTAGAGGCACTACTGCACGAACAAGGGTTCAGGCTCTTCGTGATCTTGGAGCAAAAAAGGTTCACATGAGAATAAGCTGCCCTCCACACCGTTTCCCTTGCTATTATGGCATTGATTTTTCAACAAAAGGAGAGCTTGTTGCTGCAACAAAAACCGAAGAGGAGCTTACCCATTTTTTAGGGCTTGATACCCTTCATTATCTATCAATTGATGGAATGCTTGAGGCAAGCGGTGTTGAAAATCCTGCAAACAATTTTTGCAAGGCGTGTTTTGATGGCTCATATCCTGTTGCGTTTGATCCTAACCTTTCAAAGAAATGTATGGGGTAGAAGTAAAGGTTTTTATAATGCAAAAACAAACAGTCGCATTTTCAAAAAATTCATCAAATCTATTTTTTCATATTCTTACAAAGTGTAATTTATCTTGTCGCCACTGTTACATCAATCCAGAGCAGCATGGAAAGAATACCCTAACTATTGATACTATAAAAGAGTGGCTTTATCTATTTGCTCAAAGTTCTAAAAAATCTGAAGAGATTAATGTAATATTTCTTGGAGGAGAACCAACTTTACACCCTGAGCTATCAATTGCTGTTAAGGAGGCGAGGAGGCTTGGGGTCAAATCAATCACCATTGATACTAACGGTTATCTTTTTCACAACATCCTTGAGAAGATAACACCTGAAGATGTTGATTTTATAAGTTTTTCATTAGATGGAGCAACTGAAGAGACCAATGACTTTATAAGGGGAAAAGGCAGCTATAAAACTGTTTTAGAAGGTATAAAAAAAGCTGTCAATTTGGGGTTTTCCACATCAATGATCTATACGGTTAGTTCTGAAAATTTGCATGAACTTGCGCTTATGCCTAATTTACTTAACTCTCTTTTACTCCAAGATGCTGGAATTGAGCGTTTCTTTATACAAGTTGTTGGTATTCGTGGTGCATCAGCAGATAAAAATTTAGTTAGCATAAACGAGTCTGATAGTAATAAAGAACAAGATAATAATATGAGTATCATTAATCGTCAGGTCTCTAAAGAGGCATGGCTTAAAATTGTCCCAAATGTGGCTCAAGAAGTTGCAAAGCTTGGGATTGCGGTAACTTATCCAAAGGTATTTTTAGAAAATGGTGAAAAATTTGAATGTGCAGGTCTTGTTGCTAATAACTACTTCATATTTCCAAATGGTAGAGTTTATCGCTGTCCCTTATGCGAAGATTATCCAATTCATAGTTTAGAGATAAAAATTCCAAATATTAATTCTAAAGAGATTAATAATAGCGATAATGGTAATGAGATTGTTAAGAAGCAATGTTTAATATTGCCAACCTCAAAAATTAATGAAAGCGATCTTTTTGAACTAAATATTTTAGAAGGATGTGTTATGAATAAATTAATTCAGCCTGCAAATTTAACTTATAATTCTGATGGTACACCATGTTATAAGATAGCCTGCTGTATGCTCAAAGAGGAGATTGTAAAAAAATGATGGATTTTTCTCGTCAAAGTAGTATGGGAAGAGAATTATAGATATAGTGAGAGACCACTTTTCAGACAAAACCAAAATAATAAAATTAAGGAGAAAAAGAGATGGGCTTTAAAAATTTGAGTATTAAGTGGAAAATTTTTGGGATTGTGTTGATAGGTCCCCTTGTTGTGTCTCTGATTCTTGCTCTTCAAGACATAAACCACATTAATGAGTGGGCTAAAAAATCAACCATTGAGAAGAGTCGTGCTGTTGTTCTTATGGCTGAAGCTGGAAGAAATGAGATGGCAGATAAACTTAATCAAGGGATTATAAAACCATTCGCTGAGTTAGATAAATCAAATATTGTAGAGGCAGTTCCTGTTATCACGGCTATTCA
>JADFXA010000281.1 GCA_015233755.1 Desulfamplus sp.
GCATTTTTACCGTAAGCTACAAGCACCCTTGCAAGCGGTCCAACTTCAGCAGCAAGACCATCATAGCGAGGAGCTTTAAGCCATGTATATTGTTTATCTGTGTTGTAGGTAACTTCACCCTGTATTGGTTTTGTCTCTCCTTGGAATGGATGTTTTGCATCTCCTTTCTCATACCATGCTTTAGTTACATCTTCTGTAATCTTCTCTGTATTCATATCCTCTACTGGCATTTTGTTGCGAATAAATCCTGCCGGCATAAGTTTATTTTTTTCAAGAGCATCATTTGCAAAATCACCATAACAAAGGAAAGATGCGTTATTACCACCAATAGCACCCCAATCTTTATAAAAAGATGCAACAGCAAGAAGGTCTGGAAGATAGACATTATCAACAAAATCTTTTGTCTCTTTCCAAATATCTTCAAACTCCTTAATCCGCTCAACAGTCAAATCTCCAACAGAGGTTATACCACCAACAACAAGAAACTGCGGATGCGGATTTTTGCCGCCAAATATAGCGTGCATCTTTGCAGCTTTTGCCTGAAGCTGAAGAGCCTCAAGATAGTGAGATGTTGCCATAAGATTTGCCTCTGGCGGCAGTTTATATGCAGAGTGTCCCCAATATCCATTGTTAAATGGTCCAAGCTGTCCGCTTCCGACAAATGCTTTTAATTTATCTTGAACACCTTTAAAGTAGTCGCTCTTTTGAGGTCTGCCACTTGCATTAGCTGAAAGAGCCTCTGTTTTCTTAGGATCAGCACTCAAGGCACTGACAATATCAACCCAATCAAGAGCATGAAGATGATAGAAATGAACTATATGGTCATGCTGGAATTGAGCACCATGAATTAAATTTCTAACAAGACGCGCATTATCTGGAATTGTTATATTACAGGCAGATTCAACCGCTCTAACTGATGATAAAGCGTGAACATAAGTACAAACACCGCATGAACGCTGAACAAAATGGTGTGCATCTCTTGGGTCTCTGCCTTTTAGCATTATCTCAATTCCTCTAAACATTTGACCCGAGCACCATGCATCTTTAACTTTACCGTTTTCAACTTCAACATCTATTTTTAAATGACCCTCAATCCTTGTAATTGGGTCAATAGTAATTCTTTTACCCATAGTAAATATCCCTTATTCTTTAATAATATCTATTGTTTAGTAATATCCATATAATTATGAAAAATTGATGCAGTAACTGAAATTATGCTTCTTCATAAAATGGAGTCATTTTATCCCAGAAATCTGGCTCACTGCACCCAATACATGGATGTCCTGCCTGAATCGGGAAACTTGCACCATCATTAAATTTTGCTGTTGGACAATTATTAAAGGTTTCAGGTCCTTTGCATCCTAATTTATATAGACAATATCCAAGTTCCGCCTCTTTTGAACCAAATTCTAAAACAAACTCATCGTTTTCAAAATGTTTAAGTCTTGGGCATTGATCATGGACGCTATTGGCAAATGCAAACAGAGGACGACCCTGTTCATCTAAATCTATCTTCTCTTTGTTCAGATATTTTACAATGGTTGATAATAAATTAAGCGGATTTGGTGGACACCCTGTTATATTGATAGTTGAAATACCAATCGCATCTTTAACACCTTTATAGCCACCGGGGTTTGGAGCAGCAGATGCAACACCGCCATAAGCTGCACAAGTTCCCATAGCTATAACTGCCGCAGCTTTGGGAATTATATCTTTAGCAATATCAAGAAAAGTTCTGCCTCCAACCTTTCCATAAGCACCATTGTAGTTGGTTGCAATTGCACCTTCCACAACACATACAAATTTACCTGCATATTTTTTTACTGCATCATGAAGCGATTTTTCAGCCTGATGACCTGATGCCGCCATTATTGTTTCATGGTATTCAACTGAAATTGTCTCAAGAATAATGGAACCAACATTTGGAGTTCTCAAAAATGCCTCAGAACACCCTGTGCATTCACCAAAATGAAGCCAAATTACTGGTGGTCTTGGTCCAGTTGCAGCTTTTTCAACAGCTTCAACAACCTTTGCTGTAAAAGATGAAGCCAAACCCATTGAAGCTGTCAACGCTGTGCAGTATTTCAAAAAATCTCTTCTTGAGACACCTTTAGATTCTAAGCGTTCATAGAACATCTCTTTAGTTTGACCATTTCCAATCCCTTCAATTATCTCTTTATCATGTTCCTTTTCCATCTCCATTGCACCTCCCTGATGCTGTTTGTTGTTTACATATAATAAAGGCATCTGTAAGCTGCCTCATACTTAAAATAGTTTAAGCATATACTTTCTGAACTTTACATGCTTGTTGCTCAAATGCAATCAGGGCAGCACCCAAAGCCCCTATCATCTGCGGGTTATCTGGCACAAGAACATTACAACCAAGTTTTTCAGAAAGCAGTTTTACCATGCACTCATTTTTTGCAACACCACCTGTAAAAACAATGAAACTATCTTTTGGATTAGTTTCAACACCTTGTTCTGTAATTTTATTTTGTCTAATTAGAGATGATTCTATACTCCTGACACGGCTTATCATAGAAGCCGCCCTTTTCATTACGCTGATATGCAGCCCCTTTGCAATGTCACGGCGATCCGAACCTTTTGCAATCAGTGAAGTTACTTCAGATTCAGCAAACACAGTGCACATACTATTTATAGTGAGATCATTTTGTGCCAACAATGCCTCTTTGCCAAAATCATCAATAGTAAATCCAAGTGTTCGTGACATAATTTCAAGAAATTTGCCTGTTCCAGCAGCACACCTGTCATTCATCTCAAACTTTTTCACTCTCCCGTTTTCGTTCAAGGCAATGGCTTTACTATCTTGTCCTCCAATATCAAGTATGGTTGCTGCATCTGGGAAAAATGCTGTAACACCTCGTGCATGAGCTTTGATCTCTGTTATAGTGCCAATTTCAATTACACTGCTTATCCCTGAGATGTTATCACTTTCTTTATTGGCTAAATCCTGACAAGCCACTTCAAACAGGGTTCGCCCATAGCCCGTTGCCATTATGAACTCATATCTAACGCCTTTATTCTTAATAGCATCAAGTAGTTTTAAAGATTGTGCTATTGGATCAAATCCTGTGTCTGATTCAAGGCTGCAAATTATATCACCAGAATCATTTATCACTACAACTTCGATTGTGCGGGAACCAATGTCAATACCAGCGTAATTCATTAATTTACCTCAACTGTTCAATAAATACCCGACTTATGTTCCATACAGTAAACATTCTCAATCCTTTTAAAAACATTGCTCCATGTATAACTTTTAGTCAGCCGCTCTATTTCGTTATGATTAGGATCAGGATTTTTGAGCAA
>JADFXA010000282.1 GCA_015233755.1 Desulfamplus sp.
CATTAGCGGACCAACAGGGAAAGGAAAAGGAAGAAGTAGAATTGAAAAGAAAAGGACAGAAATATCAAACGCAATAACAGGAATAGAAAAAGAGATGAAACAAAAATTAGATGATGTAGAGAAAAAAATGGACGAAATGAATGCAACAACAAATACTACAGCAGAAAATTACAATACAAATTCAGATAATACAACTATGGCCAATGAATCTATTAACACTACATCAGATGATAATACAACCTCAAATTGCGATTTAACAAAATGTGACTCAAAATATTATACACTCAAAGCTGTTCAAGAGACACGGGAGTCAATTAAAAAACGTTTAGATGTTTATAATGACAAATATGTAAAAAAAACCGTTGATGTTAGCCGCGAATTTATTAAAGAGTTGAATGAAGACCCTCTTAAAAAGATTGATGCTATTATTGATAACAGCACGAAAGCCGCTAAAACTTTTAAAGAAGACTCTCTTAAAAAATATGAAGAGCTTAAAGATAAGGCAAATGAGCTGAAAGGTAAGACAACAGAGTTTAAAGAAAGGCTCAAAAACAGCCCTCTTAAAGCTATGGAAGAGATCGTAAAAGATGCAAAAACTGATGCAACAAAAAAGCTTGAAGAGTACAAAGATGAGTACAAAAAAAATAGCAAAGTAATTTTTGAGAAGATTGAAAAAGATGCTAAAACCGCTAAACAAGATATTATTGATGCCAGCAAAAAGATGCTTGATAAGATAGAGATTAAAAAAGTTATTGAAGAGAAACTTACAAGCACTGTTGAGAAATTTCCATCAATGCTTAATCTTCCGAGCAAAAAAGAGGTTGAGGATTTAATAAAAGGTATTGACAGCGTTAATAGAAAAGTTGATTCTTTGGCAAATCAGCCTATAGCTGCATAGATTAAATTTAGTAATCAAAATTTCTGATTTTACTATCAATTTATATTAGTTACAGCACCAGAGTAAGTTGTATTTTCAATCTTTGGTGCTTTAACTATTTTATTTAATTTAAGGAATCAATTATGATTGACATCAAAAAATATTCTAATGGTAGGTTTTTTGACGCGGTCAACAGAAAGTTTATAAAAGCAGACCGAATCAAGGAGTTGATTAAAAAAGGCGAGCAGATTAAAGTTACTTTAACCACAACAGGAGAAGAGATTACTGAGTCTATTATTTCCCAATATTCAGGAAAGCTCAAAGGCAAAACTACAGGCTCAATACCATCAGATTCTGATACAAAAACATCCTCAGAAACCACAAATTATGACAAACAACCACCAGATAAAAAAGATGTTGAATCAGAGTCATGGAAAATAGAACGTTTTTTAAATACAGAATCCATGAGAAATTGGGTATCTGACATTATTGATAAGCGTATTAATCAAATTCTTGAAATAATCAATCTTCCTACAAGAGATCAGATTGCAGAACTCAATGCTAATATAAAGGTTATTAGCCAAAAAATTGATGCTTTAAAAATTTCTGCCAAAGAATCACAACTCTCTTCAGATGAAGCTGCTAATCAGGAGTTAGCAACAGTAAAAACAGAAGAACTATCAGCATTATCTGCTCAGAGCCAAGAGGTATCTGCTCCACAAAGCCAAGATGTTTCTTCCCCACAGAGCCAAGAGTTATTTGAAGAGTTTTCAGAACCTATCTTAGATTCGCCACCCCTTAAAAGAAATCCTTTTGAAGAGTTTACTGAAAAACTAAATCCTGCAATACAAAACACTACAACAAAGACAGTTAGAAATGTAAAAAAACGGGCAAGAAAAAAAGCCTAACTAAGGGCAGCAAAACATTCGGAGAAAAAGATGCACCTGATAAAAAAATATGCAAACCGTAAGCTCTACGATACAACAGAGAAGAAATATGTTACAATGAAGCATATCTCTGGAATGATTAAAGCAGGTAAAGATGTCTCTATTATTGATAATGAAACTGGTGAAGATTTGACATCTTCAATTGTCTCCAGTTTAATGGGTAAAGATTCTTGCGAAACTGATGAATCTCTCTCTTCAGGTCTTCTTATTCAGCTCTTTCGCAAAGGTAGTGGTGCTATTACAGATTATGCAAAAAAATATTTCTCTATATGGCAAAATGCCTTTACGCTTGCTGAAGACGAGCTTGATAACATGCTCAAAAGTCTTGTTAAAAACAATGAGATCTCTAAAACAGAGGGCAGCCGATTAAAACATGAGATAATGGGATTTACAACATCTCTTAAAAGCTGGATTGCAGAAATGGTTGATAAGCGTATTAATGAGGTTCTAAATGTTATGAATCTTGCTACAAGAGATCAGTTTGCAAATTTGACGGATAGAATAAACTATCTTGAAAAGAAGATTGAGGAACTTGAATCGGAAAAACAGCAAAACAAAAAGTAATAATAAAAGAGAATCTAATGGAAACACAAACAGCTTATAATGATGATAATGCTACTACCAACATCCACAATACCAATCATGCCCTTGACGGTGATATTTTCCTGACTCTCAAACGAGCACTTCAAAAGTTTCAATCTAACCGTTTGAATACCACATATCAAGATATAAAGAGCAATCCAGAATATGATCTAATGGGCGATTTTTTCTTTAATAGACTCTATGCTCCTGAAGATTTTAGCTTTAGAGATGAGGGGATAAAAAAGCTGCATCGTGCATTAGATGGAAAAGTATATTCTGGAATGGTCTCAGCAGTCTCAAAGGTTATTGAACTCCACGAATTAAGTGATGCTCTTGATAACCTTATGGTTCATAAGATGATTGACGGTGATATTGGAACTGGTATGAATATGGATCAATATCAGGAGATTTACAGAAGTCTTGATAATTATGATCAGCGGATATATCAAATAAATTTAAGTACAGAAGTTACTCGCACATTTCACAGATTAAGCCAGAAATGGATCGTTGCTGTATCACTTAATACTGTAAAAAGTGCTGCATACTTTTTCAAAATAAAGCCTGTCGTTGATTTTATTTATCAAGGTTATACAGCCTTTAGGCAGATAAAAAATATTGATTACTTTGTTAATACAATCCATGACCGTGAAACAGCTTGGCATAATGAAATTTGGAATGGTGGGACATTAAATTGATTGATAGAAATTTTTGAGTAACCATAAATATAACAAGTCAATCTAAAAAAAGGCTTACTATTATGAAAAGAGCATTGATTTTATCTGGTGGCGGATCAAGAGGTTCATTTCAAGTTGGGGTGTGGAGATATCTTCAGGAAAAACAATGGTATCCAGATATGATCTGCGGAACCTCAATTGGTGCAATCAATGCTGTTGCAATAGGTTCTGGTCTTACTACTGAACAAC
>JADFXA010000283.1:0-1819 GCA_015233755.1 Desulfamplus sp.
GCATATCATAATGGGCTATTGTTTTTTGTGCTATATTCACAAGTAAGTGGCGATTTTGGAGATTTTTTTTATAAATATTATTAACAAGTTCTTTATTAGCAGTCAATTTAGACCTTTAAGTATTTGTTTGACATTAATATTTTTCATATCTAAATAATATAAATATGCAAATGGAAAAACTGTAATTGTCAATTGTCATTATCAAATTATCAAATACACTTAATTAAAACAACGCTTAAGGAGGTAAAATGAGAAAATTTTTCTGTCAGAATGCAAAATGTATATTGATAGTTATGATCATTATTAGCCAGTGTTTGTATCATGGGACAGCGATTTCAGAACAAAGAGATGTGCTTGTAAGTTTAAAAAGTGTAGATTCAGAAAGTTGTATTACAATTTATGATAATTTAAATATTAATATATGTGTGCTTTATAACAAAGTGAGATATGGTTTTATACTTAAATATACACCTCAATCTTCCGAAGCTCTCTGGAAAATGGATAAAGCCACATTTCGTCAGATAGATATAAATAATATTTACTGCATACCGATCGATAAGAGTTTATCTCTTGACATACCATGTTTAATTTATGGTTCAAATAAATATAAAGTTAAAATGAGCTACTATTCAAATCCAAACGATATTAATGAATTATACTGGAAATTAGCTGATATTACATTACTAACCTCCAATGAAACCTCTTATGATTTTACAATAACTTTAGGATATAAAAATGAGAAAACAATAAAACCACTTAACGGCATAAATGCAGGACCTATTCCAGTAGGAGAGGAAGAAAATGCTGATTTAACAACTCAATATAAAGAACTTGGTATTAAATATGTAAGAACCCATGACTTCTATGGTCCATTTGACATGTCGCAAATTTATAAAGATAGAACCAAAGACCCTTTAAATTCTGGCTCATACAACTTTGAAGATACTGATAAATATTATGAAGGAATAGTAGGGGCTGATGCAACTACCTATTTTAGGCTTGGCGATAGCTACAACAATTCAGTTCCTCCTGAAACATCAGAACGTAGTAATTGGGTTGAAGCCTCAATGAATGTAATTGCACACTATTATGAAGGAAAATGGAATGGTTATAATGGAAACTTTGAATATGTAGAGATATGGAATGAACCAGACAACAGCCAGTTTTGGCCCAACAAAACACTTATTGATTTTTTTGTCTTATTTGATGCTACAGCAAAAAAAATAAGAGAGAGATTTCCTAACATAAAGATAGGCGGACCGGGATTTACTCAAGGTGTGAATTTAAAAGATGAAGGAAAGCAAATTTTAAGAGATTTTTTAAGCTACATAAAATCAAAGAACAGTCCTATAGATTTTATTTCGTTTCATCAATATGTAAATGACCCAACGGAGGTCACAACAGCGGTAAACAGCATGAAAGATATTCTTAAAGAAAAAGGGTTTGAAGGGTTACCCATGCATCTAACCGAATGGAATACAGACGCTGAACAAAAAGAACAATCAGCAGATGAAAAAGTAGATTTAAGGCTAAACTCAAAAGGGGCGGCAATTAATACTGGAACATGGATTGAGATGCAAAATAATGGAATAGATATGGCTTTTTTCTTTAGAGGCGATGATACAAACATAGATAACCCTACATTTTACGGATTATATAAAGCAGATGGAGAACCTAAAAAAAGTGCTTATGCTTTTAAATTTTTCAATGATATGTCTAAATATGAAAATAGCTTATCAGTGTCAAAAACCTTATCTGAGGGTTCAAACGTCAATATCGATAGTAGCGAGCTAAATAGCCAAATATATGTTATTGCGGG
>JADFXA010000283.1:1825-3309 GCA_015233755.1 Desulfamplus sp.
GGTTCAAACGTCAATATCGATAGTAGCGAGCTAAATAGCCAAATATATGTTATTGCGGGAGAGAAATCAGAAGATGGAACAAAGGCTGTGCTAATATCAAATCTTTCTGATAAGCCATATAAATATAATTTAAAGAAGGTTGGCTCTGGAGGTAGCATCGAAAACATTGCAAGCTTAGATGTTATTTCAGCTTATGGTATAAGCGATGAACAAGATACGATTTACAATATAGGCAGTGGAAATTATTTTGAGTTACCTGCTTATGGCGTTCAGCTGATCTCTATTAAAAAATAATTGGATTGTTTTTATGATATAGCGTTTCTATTTCATTTGTGCAAAATCAAATTTATGTTTGCTAAATTGTTCTTTAATATAGATACTGAATTTTACAAATTAGGAACGCTATACTAATTGAACCCAGTATTTTTATGAACAATATATACCTATTGTCCATAACGCCTAATCTATAAACAACTCTTATAACCCAGACCGTAAACAGTAACTATTACATCTCTATCAGGCAAATAAAGTGCGATTTTCTTTCTAAGGTTTTTTATATGAGAATCAATTGTTCGGTCATACCCTTCAAAATCATACCCCTGAACTTTTGCAAGTAGTTCATCCCTTGAAAAGACTCTACCCGGTTGAGCTATAAGAACTTGAAGAAGCCTAAATTCACTCGGGGTTAAATCAAGTTCTTTGCCATTAGCCTTTGCTTGATGGTTTACTTGATCAACCTCTATATTTCCAAGTGAAATTGAACCTGAGATAAAATTGATATTGCCAAGCTCAACTGATTCTGTATTAGCTCTCCTTAACACAGCTTTTACTCGTGCTACAACTTCACGAGGGCTGAAAGGTTTACAAATATAATCGTCAGCACCTATTTCAAGCCCAAGCAGCCTGTCTATCTCTTCAACCTTTGCGGTTATCATAATTATTGGGATATTGGAGAATTTTCTAACTTCACGACAAACTGCCATTCCGTCCATACCGGGCAGCATAATGTCAAGCAAAATCAAATCAGGAGAGCTTTTTCTTATCTGTGCAACTGCTTGGTCTCCTCTTCCTATAATAGTTACTCTGTAGTTTGATTTTTCAAGATAATCTCTAATAAGTGAGGCTATTTTTTGCTCGTCCTCAACAATAAGAATATGTTTGTTTGACATTTTTGAATTTATCTCCTTGATCTTTTGGTCTATGTTGCAGCCTTAATCTATCTATGCCCCTCTAAATATGTTTTAATGTTTGAATCTCTCTGCAAGAGGAAGTGTAATCTCTATTTGCAACCCTCCAACAGCCTCGTGTTGTCCTTTGACCATTCCATTATGGGCTTGAATAATTTGTAACCCTTCTGTTTTAGCATGTTCTGCCTTGATTGTTCCATTATGAGCTTCAATAATTGTCTTGCAGATTGAAAGACCTAAACCACTTCCGCCTAATTCACGGCTTCGGGATTTATCCACTCTATATAACCTATCAAA
>JADFXA010000284.1 GCA_015233755.1 Desulfamplus sp.
GCTGATGCAATTTATCAAAAAATAGATGAATGGTAATAAAATGAAGAAGTAATATTAATCAACCTACTTTTGTCTTTTGTAGGAGGCAACTTGAACTTAGATTTTAAAATTTAAAAAAAGGTAAGAATCAATCGGTGTTTGATGAAATTAATTAGAAGAGCATTAAAAGAAGATAAGAATATTATTGAAAACCTTAGAATTTCAGAGTTTAGCAGATCAACTGAATTTAAATTATTAAAACCTGAAAAACTTATGTGGTCAGAAATAGACGATGATAACATTGTCTTGGTTGTTATTGATGATAATGACACTGCAATATCAACAATGACCGGTATAACTGTAAATAACGCTAATGATGCGGAAAATATAATTAGCTGCTCTGTCCCAAATATTGTAAAGTTTCCAGCAATGATTTTCACTAATGCTGCAACACTAAAACCTTTTAGACGAAAAGGATTAAATCAGCTTTTAAGATACTATTTTTTATTGTATGGGGCTAACAATAATATAAAAACCTTTATAAGCCCAATATATAAGAATGCACCAAGAATCAAATTTATGGAGATTCTTGGGTATAAATTCATTACTCCAGAAAGAAATTGGCAGACCAAACTTGACCCATTATCTGAAAGACAACTTGGCCTTCTTGATGCCTCAAATATACCCAACGCCTTATCAATGATAAATCAATACGATAAACAGACTCTTGAGGAGTATCCTTGGCAGGGACCAGCTCTACTTTAGAACTATGGTTCATATTTTTTATACATGGAATATAAAACCATTTTCGCAGGAAAAATGGGATAAATATTTATCAGACCTACCCGATCTATTTAAAAATAAAATTTTAAAACTCATACGATGGGAAGATAGGCAAAATAGCCTGACGGGAAAGCTTTTGTTAAAATATGGGTTGCAAACTCTTTACTCTCCTTCTAAGTCTAAGTGTATAGAGTCTATTGAAATATCACAATTTGGTAAACCTTTTATCCCTAACAGCAATGTCCATTTCAATATTTCCCATTCAGAGTCTTGTAGTGTGTGTGTATTTAATTTGTCAGATATTGGGTTTAACAACTCTCCTCACATTGGAGATATTGGAGTTGATATTGAAGCTCTAAGAGATGTTGAAATTAAAGATTTTTTTAATGTATTTACAAATGAAGAGAAACATCTAATAACAAATTCAACAGATTCTTTGCGTTCTTTCTATGAAATTTGGACTCGTAAAGAATCTGTTGTCAAAGCTCAAGGAAAGGGATTATCAACTCCTTTAAATACTTTTTGTGTCAGTAAAAGCTCAACTCTCTTAAATGATGGCAATGTGTGGAACACCTACCCAATTAATATAAATCCAAACTATATTTGCAACATTGCTACTAAAGAGATTTATCCTCAAATATCTATACAATACATAGAGTTATGATTCTGTTTAAACCATAATAGATGTTAATTGACCGTTGTTATTACCTGACCTCGTGAGGTAAATGAAATGCCCTGCTGACCCTCTGCCCCAATCATCACAGACTCAATAATTGGAGGATTTACAGGTTTTTCAGATTTCCATTCAACCATAAAGTTAGCACCAGACCCTCCTGATTTATCCTTTTGTGGAACAACATATCTTATTGATTCAAGAGGTTTGAGAACAACAGGGTTTTCTGCATATTTCCTTATAAGTTCTCCTTTTGTTCCATAGTAATCAGCATAATTTACTGTAATTGAGTGTTTTATATCGACATTTCTAATACTTAACGTTACAGTCAAAAGCATTGGCAACTCTCTATCTCCAGCATAAATATGGGAATATGCAGGAACATAAAGAGTCTGACCTTGAGATAAAATAACAGATTCACCAGCATAAACCAAATTAGTACAATTACATATCGAAATAATAGGTGATAATAAGTTAGTTAATGCTGCTAAAAAAAATAAGAACAAAAAAATAGTTGTGTAGTGATATATTGTTTTCATAAATATCATTCTCCAACAAAGAGTTATAATGGATTTCAGTTAGATTGATTAAAGGAAGCATAAAGTTGATTTCTTATTTCATCAACATACTCATGGATAAGGGCTACGGGCATTTTTAGGTGTAAGAGTGCTTGTGTCGCTATCTCTAATCCAGCCTCCATCTCAGGAAGAACAGCCATATAGACTCCGCTTTCATATAGTGCTTTAGCCTGCTCAATTCCATCTGATCTTGCAATTATACGAAGATTTGGTTTAATAGAAAGAGCTTGTTTTACAATGGCTTGGGAGGCAGTAACCGAAGGGGTTGTAACAAGCAATAGCGTAGATGACTCTAATTTTGAGACCTCAAGAACTGTATGTTGCGTCATATCTCCATAAATAAGAGGGAATTTTACATTTTTACACTCAACCATACGTTGATAATTAAGCTCAATAATAACAAAAGATATTTTAAGTTTAGTCAAAATTTGGGCAATGTGCTGTCCAACTCTTCCACCTCCAGCAATGACAACGTGATTTTTCAATCCTGAATGGGGTATATTTTCTGTTTGTAAAGGCTCATAGTTAAATAGCTCTTTTTTTAACTTATAGATAGGAGCCGCCATAGAAGAGGCGAATGGTGTAAGCACCATGCTTACTACTGATACTGCAAGAACAAGTGAATAGATATTTTGATCAATAGCGTTTGTCGCAAGTCCTGTTCTGGCAAGAACAAATGCAAACTCTCCAACTTGAAAAAGCCCTAAACCAACTGCAATTGGAATAATATTGATATATTTAAAAATAGTTGCCAAAACAAAAAATATTGAACCTTTCAAAATTCCAATTATAAGAACTAAAGAGATAATCTTAATCCAATTATTAAGAAGAAAGATAGGATCAAGAAGCATTCCAACTGATGTGAAAAATAGAAGTCCAAAAATATCTCTCAAAGGAATAATATCACTTAAAGCCTGATGCCCATAATCAGATTCACTCAAAACTATTCCAGCAACAAAAGCACCAAAGGCAAACGAAAGACCAAAAAGATATGTGGCATAACCAATACCAAGACCAGTTGCCGTTACGGAGAGAATGAAAAGTTCTCTTGAGTTCCACTTAGCAATATTACCAAGCAGCCAAGGCAGCAATTTTCTGCCAACATAGAGCATCAGCACAATAAAAATAATAGACTTTATAACAGCAACAGCTAATAGAGGTAGCCCTGCATCTAAATTACTCAATTGAGGCAGAATAATCATCATCGGGATTACTGCCATATCTTGCACAATGAGCATACCAATCATAACCTTGCTTGAAAGCGTGCCTACAAGCCCTCTGTTCA
>JADFXA010000285.1 GCA_015233755.1 Desulfamplus sp.
ATGGGTCTCAATAGTTGGATTTATGGCGGTTTTATTCACATACTTTGGTGTAAATTTATTACCCGGTCTTCACAGTTATGCTTAATGTCTCTCAAATTTAGAATTGCTGCTTGACAATAATAATGGATATTAATATAGACTGCCTCATTTATTTATCTCTTCATTTTAGGTGTTTTTTATTTCCAATTAATATTGATAGCTAAAATTAATCTAACAACAATTGCAGCGAAGCTGCTATGTTTCTAAGTAGTATTGTTAATTTACTAAGTAGTAATGTGAGTTTAGTAGTATTATCAACAATTTTAATTAATGGGGTTTTCAATGAGTGAATTAAAAAAGAAAACTGAAAACGGTTCATCGGATACTACAGAAGATGAAGAGTCCGGTGAACACAAAACGGGTGGACATTGCTGTGATAAAAAAGATAGGGGCGACTCAGGTGTCGGCATAGGTGTCCTTTTTTTTATCGCATCTTTTGCTATCTGTTTTCTATCTGGCTGGTTATTGTTTCCAAGTCTGCTCTATTCCAAAAAAGAGCAGCCTTTTAACTTTAACCATGCTCTTCACGTTGCAGAGACTGGAAGTTGTGAGACTTGTCATGCTTTTAGAGATGACGGAACTTTTGCAGGTGTTCCTAAAAACAGTGCCTGTATAGAGTGCCACGAAAACCAGATCGGAGAGACAGAAGATGAGGCAATTTTTATGACTGAATATGTTGCAAAAGGTATTGAGGTACCTTGGCTCATCTATTCAAAACAGCCAGATTGCGTATTCTTCTCTCACGCTGCTCATGTAACTGGTGCGAAAATGGATTGTGTAACTTGTCATGGTCATATTGGTGAATCTACAACCATGAAGCCGTATCAGGAAAACAGAATCACAGGCTATAGCCGCGATATCTGGGGAGAAAATATCTGGGGAGTTAAAAAGAACTCTTGGGATCGTATGAAGATGGATGACTGTGCTGAGTGTCATCAAGAGGAAACAGGAAGCAAGGGAGCTTGTTTTCAGTGTCATAAGTAAAGAGAGACTATCTTGGGTCAGAGAGATAGTTTAAATATCACTTTGATTGCAAAATTTATCTTAGTACAAAGATACTGATAACCTTGTATTTGAAATTGTTTAAATTTTATTGAGGTAAATAACCTATGAAAATAGACAGAAGAAGCTTCCTGGGACTTGGACTTGGAGCAGCCGCTGGCGTTACTCTCTCTCCTATGCCTTGGAAACTTACCGATGACTCTTCCATTTGGAGCCAAAATTGGCCATGGACACCTGTTCCGCTTGATGGAGAGATCTCATTTGAAGATACTGTATGTACACTGTGTCCTGGAAATTGCGGAATCAGTGTAAAAAAAGTTAATGGAAGAGCAATTAAAATTGAAGGGAAAAAGGGTTATCCTATAAATAATGGTGGAATCTGCCTACATGGTATTTCAGGATTACAGTATCTCTATGATCCTTCAAGAGTCCAGTTCCCTATGGTTAAAAGTGGAGATACTTGGAAACAGGTATCTTGGGATGAAGCAGTTGCTCTTGTTGCTGGAAAAATTAAAGAGTTACGCCAACAAGGTATGGCTGACTCTCTTGCATGTGTATCTGGGACTGATAGAGGCTCTGTAGCTGGACTTTACAAGCGTTTTTTAGCATCTGTAGGCTCACAAAATTTCTATACCTTAGAGACTATGGAAAAGAGTTGGGAAATGCTGATTTCAAGAATACACGGATTAAAGGCTTCTGCATCGTTTGACCTTGCAAATTCTGACTATATAATCAGCTTTGGTGCTGGATTTATTGAAGGTTGGGGATCGCCTGTAAGCAATTTTATTGCCAATAGCTCAAGAAAAGAGCGGAAAGCAAAACTTGTTCAGGTAGAATATAGACTCTCCAATACAGCAGCAAGTTCTGATACATGGCTTCCCGCAAAACCGGGAACCGAGGCAGACCTTGCACTTGGTATGTGTAGTGCCATTATTTCAGGTAATCTCTATAATGCAGAATTTGTGAAAAATGCCAAAGACTTTGAAGCATTTGCAAAATTTGTAAATGAAAAGTATGCACCAGAATTAGTATCTCGCACCACAGGAATTGATGTTGCAAAAATAAAAGCAGTTGCTTCTGAATTTGCAAAAGCAAAATCTCCACTAGCAATTGCTGGCAGAGGTAAAGGTGACAGTGCTGGAAGCCTTATGGAGTTTGCGGCTGTTCATGCTTTAAATTGTCTTACTGGTAATATAAATAAAGCAGGGGGATTCTGGACAGTCGAACGAAAAGATACTTTAACTTGGCCTCCACTTGAAATGGACGAAACGGCAACAAAGAGCTATTCTAAACCACCTATTGGGTCAGTAGACTCTTTAGTTTCTGGAGTTTCTGCTTCAGCAGAAGCCGGGGTTTTCAGCGATGTTGTTTCCGCAGTCTCAAATCAAGTTATTACATCAGCATCGATTACAAAGTTATTTGAAGTTATCAATGCATCAGAAAAAAGTCCTGTAGAATTTTTAATCGTCTATAATGCAAATCCATGCTTTACACTTCATAATGCCAAAGCTGTAAAAGCTGCTGTAAACAAGATCCCTTTTGTTGTTAGCTTCTCTTCTTACATGGACGATACAGCGCAACTTGCTGATATTATTCTTCCGAGCCACACCTTTCTTGAGATGTCTCAAGATATTGAAAACTGTGCTTCTCTTGCCCAAAATATTACAGCACTTTCAAAATCTGTTGCGGGTCCAGTTTTTGATACAAAACACCCTGGTGAGGCGATTATTACGATTGCTAAAGCATTAGAAGGCGCGGTTGCATCAAGTTTCCCGTGGGAAAATTACCAAGAGTGTCTTGAAAGCTTAATTGGAGATAACTTTACAACTCTTTCAGAAGAGGGATATATTGCATCAGAGCTTACTGCTCCAGCAAATCCAATTGTTGTTGACTTCTCACTTTTCGCAGCTTTTAAAGGCGTTACACCATTAGAAGGAGAAGAAAAATCTTATCCTCTAACACTTATGCCAGTTGACACTATAAGGCTTACATCAGCTGCCGTTGCATCATCGCCTTTTGCAGTAAAAACAGTTGAAGATAGCGTGCTTCTTGAGAACGATACCCTTGTTGAGATTAATCCTGAAACAGCAGATAAAGTTGGGGTCTCCCATGGAGATTATGCTCTAATCAAAACTCCAGTTGGAGAGGCAAAGGTTAGAGTTAATCTATTTGATGGTATAATGCCAGGTGTTGTCGCTATACCAGAAGGTCTTGGACATACAATTAGTGGTATTGGTAAGGTT
>JADFXA010000286.1 GCA_015233755.1 Desulfamplus sp.
ATTGTCAATAACAAAATCAGCAATTCTAATTTTGGAGCTTAGATAGTTATGGCACATATTTTTATAGCATTAAATTCATCAAAATAATAAACTTAGATTTAATATTATAAAATACTATTAAAATCACATCATAAATATTGCGTGGTTAGATGTGAAAAATGGAGGGTCATGCTTTATAATTTTCCGAATTTCAGGGTGTTTTTTGAATTTTCTTTCAATAAAAAATCTTACTCTTTTTCTATCCCAACCTTTAGGGTGTTTAAAATTTAGATAGAGCGAAAGATCACCTTCAGAAAATAAAGAGGTCTCAAGGGTTGATGTATCATCACTAAATCTTGGCAAGTTAAATATCGCAATGTTAATAAAGGACATTTCGTTGCTATGGTTAACAACATAATTAAGAGTTTGTTCAGCATCTGCTTCATTTTCAAATTGAGTGCCAAAAAGTAGATAGATATATGTATGAATTCCAGCCTTTTTAAGGCATTTCAAGATATTAGAAGCTAAAGTTAAATCCGTCCCTTTCTCCATTTTATCAAGAACAGCCTGCTCTCCTGATTCAAGTCCAAGTTTGAGCAACCTACACCCCGAACGATAAAGAGCGTTGCAGAAATCAGGGTCAGCAAGCTCTTTTGTGAATCGCAGAAAACCGTACCATTCAAATTTAGGCTCTTGTAAGCTCGAGTCAGCACCTTGAGTAATAAGAGATTTCAAAAAAGATGGAGAAATAGCATCATCAATAAAATGGATATAATCTGGATGATATTTATGAACAAGATATTGAATATTATCTAATAATTTGCTGTTTTTTTCTGGTTTGTAAAGATTGCCCTCAGCTTTTTCAGGGCAGAAGCGACATCTATTCCAGTAGCATCCGCTTGATGTTCTTAGTGGAATAATTCGACCAGGTGCAATATATTGTCCCCACTCAGAAAAATCAAAGTTTGGTGTATATTCGGGTTGGTATATCTTATTTTTTTCAGTTCCTTGTCTACACAAATTAACAACTGCCTCTTCTCCCCTACCCTTCACCATGTAGTCAATAAGACCCTTGAACGGGTTACTCCATGTAGGCATACTCATCCA
This sequence comes from Desulfamplus sp., assembly GCA_015233755.1. Lineage (GTDB taxonomy): Bacteria > Desulfobacterota > Desulfobacteria > Desulfobacterales > Desulfobacteraceae > Desulfamplus. The sequence goes on from JADFXA010000286.1 coordinate 1,087, forward strand.
TGATGTTACAAGCCCTCCACCCATTATAATTTTACTCTTAGGGAACTGTTTTTTTATCCAGCCTGCAAGGGCAAAAGCTGTCAGGGCTTGACTTAGATAACACAAAGATATTCCAATATAATCAGACGAGTATCTTTTAACGTCCATTGAAGACTCTCTACCTTGAGTTGGTAACTCTTTAAGATTGTTTGAGTACTCTTCAATCATTTTAGAAAGTTGGCTCTCAAAAAATGGATAGAATGGATTATCTTTGTAATCTTTAGCAGATATAAGCAGATCCTCACTTTTTAGAGGAGTAAGTTTATAATCTGTGTAGTCAGAAAGAGAGATGTTGAAACGTCTATTAGGTGCGATATTTATGGCTTTGTTAAAATCTATAACTCTTTGACTATATCGTGCAATATTCTTATAAAGAGCAATGTTTTTAAGCTCAGAGATGTTTCGATCAAGATTGGTAATAGCCCTTTTACTCCAATTATCATTATAGGAAGCTCTTTTGGCAAGCCATAGCATTGCTTGGATATTTGCATCAACTACTTTACAGTGTATATTATTAGCTTCAAGTGCCCCTGCTAAGATTGCAACTCCAGGCGGAGGTTCAGATATTTTAGCAACTGGCGGATATATTAAAAGCATTTTACCCAAATTTATATTTAAATATTACGTTTATTAGTAGTAAGTTTTATTATCTTAAATGTTTGAGGAATCTTAGAAAGTTGTCAAACATTAAGATATCTGTTAAGGTAATTTCTCTCTTTTTTACAAAATAACAAATTTAATTTAGGATATAACATGATAAATAGAGAATACAAAACAACAAATTCAGAATATAAAAAAGTTAGAGTAGCGATTGCAGGTGCAACTGGTTATACAGGAGCTGAACTTGTTAAATTGATTGTTGGACACCCATATTGTGAACTTGTTGCGGTTACTTCAAGGTCTTACGCTGGAGAATCTTTGGAAAATATCTTTCCATCACTTAGAAATATTGTAAACATTAAGTGTGAAGAGATGAAACCAGAAAATCTATTTGGTAGAGTTGACTGTATATTTCTTGCACTTCCACATAAAATTTCAATGCAGTATGCCCCAATTTTCTTAGAAAACAACATAAAAGTTATTGATCTTTCAGCAGATTTTAGGTTCAAAAATCTTGCTGCATATCAAGACACCTATCAAAAACACTCCTCTCCAGAGCTTCTTCAACAATCTGTTTATGGTTTGAGTGAAATATACAAAGATGAAATTGCTGGAACAAAACAGACAAAAATAGGAGATAACTCAGAAAAAAAAGAATCCGATCATAAAGAAAGTGCCAACCTTATTGGAAACCCTGGTTGTTATCCCACAAGTTTTCTTCTGCCAACTATTCCACTTATACGCGAAGGGGTAATTAAAAAAGAGGGTATTATTTCAGATTCAAAGTCTGGTGTAAGCGGAGCAGGTCGCTCTTTAGCCTTAACATCACACTACTGCGAAGTCACAGAATCTTTTAAGCCATACAAAGTTGGAAATCATCGCCATGTTCCAGAGATGGAGGAGATTCTCTCTTATCATGCTGGTTTATCAAATAGTGCCAAAGAAAAAATAAAAATAACCTTTGTCCCTCATCTTTTGCCAATGAGTCGGGGAATGCTTACAACAATTTATGCCGAATTATCAGAAGAGTTTATAGATAGATGTAAATCCGACTCTCTAAGCAGTTCAATTGGAGATGTAAAAGATGGTTTGATATATGAAGCGATCTTAAATATTTTCAAAAAATATTATTATAATAACTATTTTATAAGACTATTGCCAAAGGGCAAATTCCCAGACACTGCCCATGTTAGAGGAACAAATTTCTGTGATATTGGTTTTTGGGTTGATGACAAATCTTCAAGAGTAATTATAGTCTCTGCCATTGATAATATTCTTAAAGGTGCATCGGGTCAGGCTGTGCAGAATATGAATATAATGTTTGGCATTGATGAGAAGGCAGGACTGCAACTTATCCCGGGTGCAATATAAATAATGCTATGCAAAGCAGATTGAAAAATTCAGATTTGACAACTTTTTAGAATTTGTCAAATCTCATGGTTAATATGGTCAGCAATCTTCAAAATGTTTTGTATAATCACCAAATAAAATAAAGGCATAAAAAAATCCTATGGTATTCAAACTACTTACAAAGATATTTGGATCAAATAATGACAGG
>JADFXA010000287.1 GCA_015233755.1 Desulfamplus sp.
AGCCATAGCCATATTTCTACCAGATGGTATAAATATAAAAAATCCCGCCTCAGAGCATAGTAATGCAAATGGAATACTGTGCATAATTCCTCTATGAGTAGTTATTTTTTTTACTAAGGTGCATAATCCATACTTAATAAAAATAAAGGAGATTACAAAATAGGTTATTATAAATTCTGGGGTCAGCTCTTCAATAGATGGAAAGTAATTGACCTTAATTGTCAATAGATTCGATGGATTATATAATTGCTTTAGAAATAAGTTCAGTTTAAAAGGTAAAAAACTCAATGTAAAAGAGATAATCTTTGAAATATAGACAAAACAATTTTGAATATATGGAATAAGGTAGAGCCATATAGCTGAAATCTCTTTAAAAAATAGAATAGGGACAACCATTGATAAAAGAGTGAAGAGTATTGAAAAAGGTTTGCTTGTGTCGCTATCAAGATCAGGCAATAAACCACCAATAGTGCCTGTTAGGAAAATCCCGAACAACTTTATTGGCTCAAACATTGATGGATATTTCAACATTAAAAATGCAGATGTAGTTAATCCAGCAGCCATACCACCATATAAATGGGTTTTAAATCCTGACATTAAAATCTTATCCTTAAAAATATCAAACTGTTTTTAACATCAAGTTTGAACTACTAAAATCTAACATATCCTTGGCAATTGCTCACCTGTTAGCATATCGACAATTCTAAAACCTCCAACTGAAGTTTTTAGAAACACTCCACAAGTTTCTTTAGAGGCTTTATCACAAGAAACTTGGGCTGCTTTATCAGGCGGGTCAATAGCTGCAACTTCACCTATTATTGCTGCATCTTTTCCATATTCATCTTGTTTGATAATTTCAAGAACTCTATTTGCAGATTCAGATGAAACAATAGCTATAAGTTTTCCTTCATTTGCAAGATATAGCGGATCAAAGCCTAATAATTCACACATTCCCTGAACACTGTTTTTTATAGGAAGAGCATCTTCCCAGATATTTATACGAACATTAGATTGAGATGCAATTTCATTAAGAGTAGTTCCAACTCCCCCTCGAGTTGGATCGCGAAGAACATGGACAGCGTGGTTTGAGTCTAAACTCTTTGAATCTGAAAAACTATTTGTATTTGTTTCTGATAAATTGTCTGACTCTGATAAATTTTTTGATTCGCAATTAGATATGCTGAGGATTTTTTTAACCATACCATTTAGAGCCGCACTGTCGCTTTTTATATCAGACTCAAACTTCAAACCCTCTCTTGAGCTTAATATTGTAATACCGTGATCGGCAATAGTGCCGCTTATGATTACCTTATCTCCGGGTTTGGCATTACTTCCTGAAACAGATATACCGCAAGGAATAACTCCAAAACCAGATGTGTTTATGAAAATCTTATCTGCTTTCCCCTTTGGAACGACTTTAGTATCTCCAGTTACAACAACCACTCCAGCTTTTTGGGCAGCTTCTGCCATAGTTTTAATAATGGTAGTCAGCTCATCAACAGAGAAACCCTCTTCTAAAATCAAAGCGACGCTTATATACTTAGGATCTGCTCCGCACATTGCAATATCATTCACAGTGCCATTAATGGCAAGGTCTCCAATATTACCTCCTGGGAAAAAGATTGGATCAACCACATAAGAATCGGTTGAGAAGGCTATTCTTAGTTCTGGTTCATCTTTTATGTAGTTTTTATATTGAACAGTAGGAGCAATATCAAGAACTGCTCCATCATCAAGCCTTGATAGAGTATCATTGTTAAACAGAGGAATAATTATCTCACTTAAAAGAGAGTGTGCAATCTTTCCACCACTGCCATGATCTAATAATATTGTGTCTTTATCCATTTAGTTTTTATCCATTTGATTATTATCTACTTAATCTCTCTTTATCTGTTGTTACATATTTGTTCTTTATTATTATCCTTTATATCTGTAGTAGGCAGCACATGCACCTTCACTTGAGACCATGCAAGGTCCAATTGGGTGTGATGGGGTGCATCTTTTTCCATACATTACACACTGTTCAGGGGTTTTAAGTCCCATCAAAATCTGACCACAGGCACAACCTGCAGGCTCTGGAGTATCTTTTAATTCTATCTTAAATTTTTCTAAAGCATCAAATTGGCTATAGATTTTTTTTAACTTCATGCCGCTTTGAGGTATCAAGCCAATTCCACGCCATAAGGTATCGCAAGGCTCAAATACTTGATTCATAATATCTCTTGCTTTTACGTTTCCTGATTGTGAAACAGCACGTTCATATCCATTTTCAACTGCCGGAACTCCTGATATTGCCTGTTTAACAAGCATCAAGATAGCTTTTAAAATATCAACAGGCTCAAATCCAGTAATTACTGATGGGACACGGTATTTGTCAAAAACTTCTTGATAGCCAGATGTCCCTGTAATTACAGAGACATGACCCGGCAAAATAAAACCATCTATTTGAACTTTTGGATTCTGCATTAAAGCACTAAGGGCAGGTGGTGTAAGTTTGTGTGCAGAGTGTATTGAAAAGTTATCAACTCCACGCTCTTTTGCCATAATAATTGAAGCAGCAACCGTAGGGGTGGTTGTCTCAAATCCAACGCCACAAAAGATAACCTCTTTTCTCTTATTTTCTGCTGCAATTTCAACAGCATCAAATACAGAATAGACAACTCTTATATCTCTTCCCTTAGCTTTTTCTTTTTGAAGTGATGAAAAACTTCCCGGCACTTTGATAAGATCACCAAATGTAGCAAGAATAACATCATCTTGTTGGGAAAGCTCAATAAAGGCATCAATATCTTGTTGAGCAGTAACGCACACAGGACAACCAGGTCCTGATAAAAGTTCGATAGTATCAGGCAGAATGCTTCTTATACCATGCCTAAATATAGACATAGTATGAGTTCCGCAAACCTCCATAAACCTTAGCTTTTCATTGGACTCATCTAAATTTTCACACTTTTTTGACCTATTTAACGCAAAAACATTTGACCTGATACCTTCAATCAAGATATTTGCAAGTTCACCGTCTCTGTATTCACTAACGTATTTTAATGCCATTAGATGCTCCTTAGGAAAACAACAAATAAAAATTTGCAAAAAATTTAAAGTTTGATTGATATAAAGGAAGTTAGGTGATTTTAAAAGTTTAAAGTTTCTGTTTCTGTTTTAGATGGGTTAATTGTTAATAGAGTTCCTGCAAAACTTGAATTTATCCCTTGATTTTACTGGAGATAAAATCGGTTTTACAGGAGGTCAAATAAAGGAGTGATTTTAAAATGAAG
>JADFXA010000288.1 GCA_015233755.1 Desulfamplus sp.
AAATTGCTAATTATCTTATAATTTTTCTTGACAGCTTACTGAGCATTAATATATAAGCGTGATGCTTTTTGGGAGTTGCTTATCATCTTAAATTTTCTACTCCTAAATAAGTTTTGCTCCCTAGTAGCTCAGTCGGCAGAGCAAGTGGCTGTTAACCACTGGGTCCGCGGTTCAAATCCGTGCTAGGGAGCCACTTTTTAAAATTAAGCCTTGGATTTTTCCAGGGCTTTTTTATTTTGATAGCATTGATTTATAATTCCTAATAACTCCCTATGTATTGCATCTAATTAGTTCCATAAGTTTCCAAGCTGCTTTATTTCTCTACTTTTTTCGTATTGCTTGACAACTAAGCCACTACATAATACTACTTTTGTCTGAATGATAATATCTTGAAACTTAAAAATCCTGAGTTGAATAAAGATACTATTTTATGAATCAAATAAGAGCTATAGATAAAGATAAGGCGACCAAAGTTCTTGTTATAGACGATGAAGCCTATATAAGAGAGAGTATAAAAGGCTTTCTTGAGGATTACAGTTATTATGTAATTGAAGCTGAAAATGGAATAAAAGGGCTTGAATCATTTGATTTAGAATTGCCTAACATAGTACTTTGTGATCTCCGTATGCCCGGAATAGATGGGCTTGAAGTTTTAAGTAAGATAGCTGAAAAATGTCCAGATATTCCAATAATAATTGTTTCGGGTGCAGGCAATATCTCAGACATTGTTCAAGCATTGAGAATCGGGGCTTGGGATTATATCATAAAGCCAGTGCAAGATATGACGGTGCTGTTACATGCAATTGAAAAGTCTCTTGAGAGAGCTTCTTTAATAAGAGAAAAAGAGCTATACAGAAAAGACCTTGAAGAGGTTAATTCAAGACTTAAGAACTCCCTTGATACACTTGAAAAAACAAAAGATAAACTTGTACAATCTGAAAAGATGGCGGCTCTTGGAGGATTAGTTGCAGGAGTTGCCCATGAGATCAACACTCCAGTTGGAATAGTAATTACTGCTGCGTCATTACTAAAAGATAAAACAAGTTATATTAAAGAGATATATGAATCTGGCTCTTTAAAAAAAAGTGATTTAGAGTCATATTTACAGACTATGAATGAAGTTTCTCAATCTATTATTATAAATATGGATAGAGCGGCAACACTTATCAAAAGTTTTAAACAGGTTGCTGTTGACCAGACAGTTCAGGAGAGACGGAAGTTTAATCTAAAACAATGTTTCCAAGATATCCTTTTAAGTCTCAAGCCAACTTACATTAATAAAGGCTGTATAATAAATTTAGAGTGTCCTGATAATATTGAGATATTCTCTTACCCTGGTGCATATTCACAGATTATAAGCAACCTTGTTATGAACTCTATCATTCATGGATTTAAAGATAAGAGAAATGGCCAGATTGCAATTAATGTCTATTTATTAGATGTTGATAAGGTAAACCAAGAATTGATAATTGAATATAGCGATAATGGCTCTGGAATGACTCAAGAACAGGCAAGTAAAGTGTTTGATCCTTTTTTTACGACAATGCGTGGCCAAGGTGGAACAGGTCTTGGAATGTCTATTGTTTTCAATCTTGTAACGCAGACACTTGGTGGAACAATTGAGTGTAAAAGTGTTCCAAACATAAAAACAGAATTTATAATAAACATTCCTAAATCATCTCTGTTTGATTATTAAAATATACCTAAATAAAACATCTCTTAATTTATATTTAAGATCAATATGATTTTTAATATTCACAACCCTTCAAAGTGGTATCTACATCCTGTTTTTATCTTTGCTTGCTCAATTATCTCATTAGCTACTGCTCTTATTTTGACCATATATTGGTATATGGAGATCACGGCAACCCTTCAAGTTATTATAAAAAAGTTCAATATTGATCCCGGTCAGATTTTTCCTTCAAGAACAGGTATGACAATTCTTGTTCTTACTCTTCTTATAACGGTCGTTTTAGCTGGAATATTACTTGCTTTTATCTACTACCAGAGGACACTTAGGCTTTTTAGACTCCAACATAATTTTATCTATAACTTTACCCATGAACTTAAAACGCCAGTAACATCACTTAAAATCTATCTTGAGACATTTCTTCGACATCAGCTTGAACCTGAAGAGATAAAAAAATATAGCCAATATATGTTAAGTGATGTTGGAAGGTTAATTGAAAATATTAATAGTATATTAAATCTTGCAAGGATTGAGAGTCGTGCATACAATATTGATATGATTAATCAAGATATTGTTGAGCTTATTGAAAATTTTGTGAAAAAAATAAAACTCTTTTTCACAATTGTGATATTCTTATTAAGAACCCAGAGGCTACATGGATATACCCTATAAATATACTGCTTTTCGAGATGCTTCTTATGAATATTCTCTCTAATGCTGTCAAATATAACTCTTCTGCCCACCCTTATGTTAACATTACATTTCGTACATATCGACAAAAACTTTTGATAGATTTTGAAGACAACGGCATTGGAATTGAAAAACACGAGCTTAAAAAAATATTTAGAAAGTTCTATCAAGCAGAGAATGTCAAATCAGATATTAAAGGAAGTGGGCTTGGACTTTACTTAGTTTTCAGCATTGCAAAAATACATGGCTGGAATATTACTGCAAAAAGTGAAGGCAGGGGAAAAGGAGCTATTTTTACACTCTCGCTTCCTACGGAGGTTTAAGTTTTGTATAAAAAACGTATTTTAGTAGTAGAAGATGAGTCCCATATTGCTGAAGGAATTAAACTAAATCTCACTATTCAGGGATACGATGTTAAAATTGCACCCGACGGAGCAAGCGGTGTTGAGAATTGGCGGTCATGGAATCCTGATTTAATAGTGCTTGATGTTATGCTTCCTATGATTGATGGTTTTTCACTCCTTCGTATAATAAGAAGAGAGGATGAAAAATTACCTGTTTTAATTTTGTCTGCTAAAGGTAGTGTAGAAGATAAAATTTACGGTCTTAGATGTGGAGTTGATGACTATTTAGCAAAACCATTTGATCTTGATGAACTTCTGTTGCGAGTCGAACGGCTTATTACTAAAAAAACGTGGTATGCTCATAATGGTGAATTAGAAAAAGCATCCTATCAAAACTGCGAATCTGAAGGCTCAAAATTGGAATCGCGATCTAATAACATCGACAACTTATCAATTAACAAGCTCTCTTT
>JADFXA010000289.1 GCA_015233755.1 Desulfamplus sp.
GTGATAATACCTACTTTTACACCTGAATCCATCAAAAGCCTAAGTCCAAATCCATCTTTTGAACAAAAACTTTTAATCTCTTCACCAGAATCTGTATAAGTAATTTTTCCGTCAGTTAGAACACCATCAACATCAAGAAGAAGAAGTTTTATTTTTAAAAGACTATTTTCCATTATATCTCCTAAATAGAATTAATTCTGAAACTTACAAATGTAGATACTTGATATTTAAAAGCCGCCACTAATAATTTATGGTGTTATTAAATTCTAATTCCTAAGTATCTATTTCAGAAGAGATAGCTTCTCTTATTTTGACAAGTGTAGTAAGTAAAGATGTCATTTTATCAAGTGGAATTGAGTTAGGACCGTCGCATAGCGCTTTATTAGGATCTGGGTGAGTTTCTATAAATACACCATCTGCACCAGCAGCAACAGCAGCTTTTGCTAAATATGGTGCAAAATGGCTCTCGCCTGAGGATGCTGTACCTCCACCACCAGGAAATTGGACACTGTGAGTTGCATCAAAGATTACAGATACGCCCATCTTCTTTATAATCTGTATAGATCTAAAATCGACAACAAGATTGTTATAACCAAATGTTGTGCCTCTCTCTGTAATACTTATTTCTGTTGAACCGCAAGCTCTTGCTTTTTCAATGATGTTCAAACATTCATAAGGTGATAAAAATTGCCCTTTTTTGATATTAAGTGCCTTACCAGTTTTTGCTGCAGCACAAATTAGATCGGTTTGACGACATAAAAATGCTGGAATCTGTATTACATCAAGCACCTCTGCTGCTATCTCAGCTTGCTCTGGGGAGTGTATGTCAGATATAATTTGTAATTCTAAGCTCTTTTTTATCTCTTTTAATATTTCAATTCCTTTTGCAAAACCAGGTCCTCTGAAAGAGTTAATTGATGAGCGGTTAGCCTTATCAAAAGATGCTTTGAAAATAAATGGAATATCAAGCTCAGAAGTTATCTTTTTTAATTCTGATGCTGTCTTGAAAGTTATCTCTTCACTTTCAATAACACAGGGGCCAGCTATTAAAAATAGCCTATTCTGTTCCATGATTTTATTAGAATGCTGATCTTTTGAATAATGTGTATACATCACAAAATACTCCATTGAATTATTTGGTGTTGAATATATCTTAGTCAGAATTTATAAGCAGCTTTAAAACGCTAAAGAGTTATAAAACATATACTCTAAGAATATTCTAAATTAGAATTGCCTATTAATCTTAATCTGTTCTTGAAATTCTTAGATAAAGTGTAGTAAAGCAGTTAAGATATTTTTTATATAAAATCCTTAGCAAAAAAATACAATAACCAAATATCTAACCAAAGTCTTAAAACAATAAAATAGGCATACAAAAAATACTAAAATGGTGTCGATATTAATGAAAATAGATAAGCAGAAATCTCTTAAATACATATTAGCTATGCTAACTTTTGTCACTATACTGTTTTGGACACGACCTATAGGACAAAATAGTCGTTCTAATGAAATCAATTCTCAATACGATCAGATTATACACAATTATGAATTAACAAAGGATACAGAACAGTCGGATTTAAAACCTATTTTGCTTAAAATTATTGATAAGCGTCTTAAATGCTATGAAAATATTGCCGACTACTCATTAAGGCTATCAACTTGTCGCAAACAGTATCAATATGAACTATTGAGAGCTGCAAGAGACAATTTAAAATCTTCTCCAAGTCTTGGAGATTTTATGCTTTGCACAGAGAATTGTCCTCTTGCCTATTCATTTTGTAATGGAGAAGATATGACACCAGAAGAAGATTCTCAAAAATGTCAAGAAATAGAGGTGCTATGCGTAGAACGCTGCCTTGATGCTTTCTGGCGGGGTAATGGATTTAGTGATACCTATAATTAATTAGCTAATTTTATTATAATTATATTAAAATGACTAACATTCTTTAGGATAAAAAAATGGCTCTCTGGGAAAAAATTAAAAAAAATTCATTGTTAGTAATAGTAGTATCACTTATTGTTTTATTCTTGATAGTATATCTTGCAGACCTTATTTTTATAACTATCTATCCTGGTTATGCAGGCGTCCTTTTTAAAAGGATTTTTGATTCTGGAACCGTAATGAATAAAGTTTATGACGAAGGACTCAATATTATTGCACCATGGAATAAGATGTATGTCTATGATGTTCGTATTCAAGAAAAAAAGCAGTGCGTCAGTGTATTGAGCCAGAATGGATTGACAATTGAAGTTGTTGTCTCGCTTAGATACCACATTGAAAGAGATAAAACGCCAATATTACATAAAAAAGTTGGACCTAAGTATGAGGAAAAAATTATTATTCCCTCTATAATTTCATCTGTAAGAGAGGTGGTTGGTGAATATCTTCCTGAAGAGATTTACACTACGGCACGACACCTTATTCAAGATAAACTTCTTGTTGAGGTAGTTGAAGAAACAGGTAGAATTCCAATAATTTATGATGATGTTATTGTTGAAAATATCATGTTGCCAGAGTTAATTAATAATGCAATTGAGCTAAAATTAAAGCAGCAACAACAATATTTGGAGTATGAATTCCGTGTTAAAAAGGCTGAAAGAGAGATAGAGAGAAAAGAGAAAGAGGCAATAGGTATTAGCAACTTTCAAAAGATCGTTACAGAGAGCCTTTCACCTGACCTATTGAAATGGAAAGGTATTATGGCAACCCTTGAGTTAGCAAAGTCATCAAATACAAAAGTTATTATTGTTGGTGGTGGTGAAAACGGTCTTCCAATTATTTTTAATGCAGATACGGCAACTTCTTCATCTTCTTCAGACTCTTTGTCCCTTTCTGGAGATAAGAATGTAGTCTCTTTGAATAATAAAGACAAATCAATGAATGATGATGATAATACAGATGAATATGTTGATGATGAAAAACCTATGGAGACAAATAAAAATTCTCTACCTACAACCCAAAATGTAGATAAAGATAAATTAGAAAATAATAACGTAGGTAAAACTGATAACATTGAAGATAATACAATAGATGCGGATAAAGAAAAAAATAGCGACTCAACAAATATAGCAAAGATAGAACCAATAAAAATAGAAAAAGATAAAAAATAAGGATACCTAAAACTAACAAAAGAGGAGCGATAACTATGCTGGTTATATTTACTATAATTTTGGTAATATTGTGGTTTTCTTG
>JADFXA010000028.1 GCA_015233755.1 Desulfamplus sp.
TTTGCTCATTTGAGTTTTCTTTTTATTGTATTTTAGAATAATATTAGTTTAAAAATATGCATTGTAATACATTATACCAATATAAATATGCTTTTGTGGTAAATGTCAAGAAAGTTATTACCTGCAAAATTCTTTCGAGCAGCGCGATAACTTTCAATTCATCGCCAATTCATAAATTTAAAAACTCATTTATTTCTATTGAGTATGTATTGAGCAATAGTTTTAAGCGGCAGGGTGCGTTCTTGAAAATCTAATGGCAGCATATTTAACGATTGAACAGCACCATCAACAAGTTGAGCTGCAAATTCTTTAGATTTTTCAAGACCAAGTAGGGTAGGGAAGGTAAGTTTGTCATTTAACTTATCTGACCCCGCAGCTTTGCCCATAACTGATGGATCTCCCTCAACATTTAGAATATCGTCAGTAACCTGAAATGCAAGCCCTATATTTTCAGCATATGAGGTAAGAAGGTTAAAAGTCTCTGTTCCAAATTTGTTGGTTATATTTTCGCACTGTTCGGTTACATTACAGTTAGGCATGATGCCAACAGAGATAGCACCAGCCTGAACGCTTGCAATTATCATTCGTCCAGTTTTTAGGTGGTGAAGTCTTTTTAAATAATCCATTTTTAAAGAAATATCTGATTTCAAAGAACTTGATTGAAATGGAGATTGTGCCTCAAACTGCAAAGTCAAATTATTAGAAGAGGGTAGGGCGTTATTAGTAAAATATACACCGGCCATATCCATCATCTGCCCCTCAACCATGCCATCAACACCAGAAGCATCAGCAATAAGATTAATAAGCTCAAGCAAAATGATTTTATCTGGGAATACTTCAAATATTGGCTGCTCATTATTAGCAGCTTTATCTTGCTTTAACTTTAGTTTAATCTGTTCTGGTTTTGAGACTATTTTGAAAGCATGAGTGAGTAAAGCATCACCAGCAAGAATAGCAGTTGCTTCAGAAAAAGCCTTGTGGCATGTTGGAACTCCCCGCCTTAAATCGTCGTTGTCCATTGCAGGAAGATCATCGTGGATCAAAGAGTAGGTGTGAATCATCTCAATTGCACATGCAGCTGGAAGAGTTAATCTGAAATCTCCTCCAACAGCTTCAGCCGCTGCTATTGCAAGTATAGGTCTTAGCCGTTTTCCTCCAGCCATAAGGGAGTGTCTCATTGCCTTTACAAGCTCTCTTTGTTGGTCAAACTGGAGTAATATATTATTGAGATACTCCTCAATGATATTTCTTTTCTCTTTTAAATATTTAGATAGATTAAAATTTTCAGTATTCATTTTCAAAAGATTCTTCTGTTATTTTCCCATTACTATCAGCCATTACAAGTAAGATTTTTTCCTCTGTCTCATTTAGCTTTTGTTCACATAATTTTGCACATTTCATACCTGTTTCAAATTTTTTTATTGCATCTTCAAGAGAAAACCTACCTGATTCAAGTTCTGACACAATATTCTCAAGCTCTTGCAAAGATGCTTCAAAGGTTTTCTTTTTTGCCATATTTCTATTTTGTCCTTAAATTACACAATTATTTAGCCGTGATCTTAAAAAAAGCATAGACTGACTTACTTGTAAGTCTCTTAAGATAAGTTAAAGTTTTATATTCTATTTACTTCTTGCACCTTACACTTCAATATTCCCCTTGAGAGGATAATCTCTATAATATCCCCTTCAACGACCTCATTTGCGTCTATTAATATTTTGCCGTTATCGCAGAGTTTGGTTTCATTGTCACAAAGTTTGGTAATGCTGTATCCTCTGTCAAGAACTGCGATTGGGCTTAACGCTTTAAGCTGTGAAATAGCTTTGGAAACTTTTGCTTTGTGCTGCTGCATTATATTTAAAATTGATCTATTTAATAACTCCGTGAGTTGCTGCGTATCCTTTTTAAGTGCTGTAATCTGGTGTTTAAGGGACTCTTTTAATCTATTTTGTAGGTTGTAAATCGATTTTGTAACTGCATAATAATCTGGAAGAGCTATTTCTGCGGCTACTGAAGGAGTTGCCGCTCTTATATCTGATACAAAATCACATATAGTAAAATCAGTTTCATGTCCGACAGCAGAAATAATAGGAATTTTAGATTCAAATACAGCCCTTGCAACTATTTCAGAGTTAAAAGGTGATAGGTCTTCAAGAGAACCTCCGCCACGAGCAATTATTATTATAGGCTCTGGCTCTACTCCTATCTTATTATTTGAAGTATTGTCATTTTGATTATAGTTAATGGCTATTTTGTTGACTAATTCAATTGCCTCTTTAATATCAATATCAGCACCTTCTCCTTGAACTCTAACAGGTACGATTTTTATATTAACTTTAGGAAATCTTCTTTGAGCAACATCAATAATATCTCTTATAACTGCACCAGTAATAGAAGTGATAACCCACAATGTTGAAGGAATAAAAGGCAGCTTTTTCTTGTGTGACTCATCAAAAAGACCTTCAATTGAAAGCTCTCTTTTTAAACGCTCAAAACGAATTTGCAGATCACCTGTGCCTTTAGCCTCAATATGCTCAAAGATTAATTGATATGTGCCTCTTGGTTCATAAATTGAAATCCTTGCAATGCCTGTAATGTGTACGCCATTGCCAATATTAAACCCCAAACGTTTTGCTTGATTCTTAAACATAACGCAATTAATCAATGATTCACTGTCTTTTAGTGAAAAATAGGCATGACCAGAAGAGGGTAGGGCATAATTAGAAATTTCACCTGTAACCCAAATAAAGGGATATCTCTCTTCAAGAAGTGTTTTAATCTCCTTTGTAAGATTAGAAACTGTATATATGTTTCCAGAAAAAAAAATAAGTTCCTTATTAACCATATCAACCATCAATTTAATCTCCTCAAAAAGATAGGATTTTTCTTATAAAACAGGCGAACCATAATAACAAATAAAAAGTAGCAAAAATAAAACTTGAATTGTAGAACCTTAAAATATAATTTATATGTCAATTTTAACATTTAGTATTTTTAATATTTAATGTCCTATAATAGGTATTATGTAAACTTATATTTTTAATATAAATAATGATGCAAAATAAGCAAACACGAAAAGACTTGAAAACATCTGCTCTTGTGTTATATTTTTATTGAAATTTGATAAGTTCATTAAACACAGAACGTTTATTGAAAATTTATTTGAAATAAAATTTTAAGAAAAAAAGTAGTTTTACCAAAACATAAAACAGAAACATCAGGAGGTTTAAAGAAATGGACTCTTATTCATCATTTGACAACGTAAAATCCCTTGTAAGGGTAAACTCTTTTATAAGAACAGTTTATAACTGGATGGCTATCGGACTTGCACTAACAGCTTTTACAGCTTATTACGTAGCAAGCTCCCCTGCCCTGCTTCAGCTTATATTTGGCAATCAGCTCGTCTTTTTTGGACTAATTATTGGTGAACTTGGCATGGTTTTTTATCTTAGTGCCAGAGTACAGCAAATGAGTGCAGCAACAGCAACGGGACTCTTTGTAGCCTATTCTGTGCTGAACGGTGCAACGCTTGCCTCTATCTTTCTTGTATATTCTGGCTCTTCAATAGCATCAACATTTCTTGTTTGTGCTCTAACCTTTGCTGCATGTAGCGTTTATGGCATGGTTACTAAACGCGATCTCACCTCTCTGGGTGGATTTATGATTATGGGGCTTATTGGAATTATCATTGCCTCTTTAATTAATCTTTTTATTGGTAGCACAGCGGTTAGCATGATTATATCATATATTGGAGTTATTGTTTTTGTTGGACTTACCGCTTATGATACCCAAAAGTTAAAAGAGATGGCTCTTACCCAACCAGCAGATATAACAGGCACTATGGTAAGAAAAGGTGCAATAATGGGTGCTTTAACGCTTTATCTTGACTTCATAAATCTCTTTTTGATGTTGCTTCGTATATTTGGTAGTTCAAGAGATTAAATAACATTTAAACTTTAATTGATTAATAAAAAAAGCAGCGGGCAAATAGTTCCGCTGCTTTTTTTATTGTATTTGGTAATTTCAATTATACTGCTCTTGGTTATAAGTTGAATTTTGCATATATAAAAGTTAAATTTATAACCGTTTAAAGTATAAAAATTAAACTTATGACTTATTAGAGTGTAAATCAACTATATGGAACTATTTAATCATAATAGCAAAAAATCTATAGAGCACAATAATTCAACATCAGGCTACAACGCAGAGTCAATTGAAGTTCTCAAAGGTCTTGACCCAGTTAAAAGAAGACCCGGCATGTACACAGACACCACAAGCCCTGATCATCTTGCCCATGAGGTTATTGATAACAGTGTTGATGAAGCCATTGCCGGTCATGCCAATCAAATTGATGTCATTCTTCATGACGATAACTCACTTGAGGTTACAGATAATGGACGTGGTATGCCTGTTGACATTCATCCTGAAGAGGGAATATCAGGAGTTGAGCTTATCCTGACAAAACTTCATGCAGGGGCAAAATTTTCCAATAAAGATTACACATTTTCAGGCGGGTTGCATGGAGTTGGAGTTTCTGTTGTAAATGCTCTATCTACATATCTTGAGGTTAAAATTATCAGAAATAGTTCTGTATATCAGATAAAATTTGAAAACGGCTTTAAAATTAGTGAGCTTGAAATCATTGGCAAGGCGCCAGCGAAACGAACTGGCACAACTGTCCGTTTTTATCCTGACAAATCATATTTTGAGAGAGAAAAATTTTCAAAGAAATCTCTTCAGCATGCATTAAAAGCAAAAGCTGTCCTTTGCCCCGGACTACTTGTAACTTTTTTAGATGAATCAACAGGAGAAAAAGAAGAGTGGCAATTTCAAAATGGATTAAAAGACTATCTTGCTGAATCGTTTGGCAATATTCCAACCATATTAGGAAATCCATTTAGCGATCCATTTACATGCGATAAAAAGATAGATGATGCCTCAGTTGCATTTGCTTTTGATTGGGTAGATGAAGGGGCTGAAATAGATAACAACACAAATGAATCAGATAAGATAAAAAACGAAACTACAGATAATAAAAGTTTAATATATAAAAATGGGGATGAAGTAGATAGCAAAAATAATGGAGCCGATAAGAGTAAAATTAACTCAGAGATTAGCAGCAATAAAAATGGTTATCTTTGTGAGAGCTATGTAAATCTTATCCCAACATCGCAAGGCGGCACCCATGTAAATGGATTTAGATCAGGCCTTTTAGAATCAATCCGTGAATTTTGTGGTTTTAGAGATTTATTACCCAAAGGAGTCTCTATTGCACCTGAAGATATTTGGCAAAACATTGGTTTTATTCTCTCTGTAAAGCTTAATGATGCACAGTTTTCAGGGCAGACAAAAGAGCGGTTATCTTCTCGTCACTGTGCTGCAATTGTCTCTTCTGTGGTCAGAGATGCTTTCAGCCTCTGGTTAAACCAAAATACAGATAAAGGCGAAAAACTTGCTCAGCTTGCCCTTGATAATGCAAGAAATCGCCTTAAAAAATCCAAAATTATCACAAGAAAACAGTTTAAAAGTGGGCCCGCTTTACCCGGTAAATTATCTGACTGCACATGCGGAGAGCCTGAAAAGAGTGAGCTTTTTCTTGTTGAAGGCGATTCTGCCGGCGGTTCTGCAAAACAAGCAAGAGATAGGCGATTTCAGGCTATCTTGCCTCTTCGAGGAAAAATATTAAATACATGGGAGAGTGAGTCTGAAACTTTGCTTGCATCAAAAGAGATACATGACATAGCTGTCGCAATTGGTGTTGATCCAAGCGATATTAACCTAAATGGAGATTTATCTGCAAATAATAGTCATAATGGTATTCAAGATATTTCAGGTCTTAGGTATCATAAAATCTGCATTCTTGCTGATGCGGATTCAGACGGTTTGCACATTGCAACTCTTCTTTGTGCCTTATTTTTGAAACATTTTTATGAGGTTGTCAGACAGGGGCATGTTTTTGTTGCAATGCCTCCTCTTTATCGTATTGATGTTGGTAAAGAGGTCTTTTATGCTTTAGATGAGTCTGAGCGTGATAACATTATAAGAAAAATTGAGCGAAAAAAGAAGGCGGGTAAGATAAATGTTCAACGTTTTAAAGGACTTGGCGAGATGAATCCTTCTCAACTCAGAGAGACAACAATTGTACCAGATACAAGAAGGTTAGTGCAGCTTGTCGTCCCACAACCACAATCTTTTTTGCCTAAAGAAGAGCAATCTCTATCACATATAGATAATGAAGATATATCTTATGAAGATAATACCGCCCTACCCTATTTTAAAAATGTTGATAAAAAACAGAATAAAAATGGAGTTTTTGAATTGATGGATATGCTTCTTGCTAAAAACAGAGCTTCTGATAGGCGTAAATGGATTGAAAAAAATGGAAATATAATGGAGATGTGATCTATATTATTCTTATTCACACTCATCTTGTTGTTTTATTATCTCTGATGAGACAATTTTTATAAGAATATCTTCAGGAACATCCTTTGTCATACCCGGGCATGAATCTGCCATTACATTCCAATTCTCAGGGTGGTTGACTACAGTTTTTATAAATGGCCAATTTCTGCACATGCGAGGTTTTACTGGGTGTATAGAGCACTGTTTTTCATTGTCAAAAAATATACACTTACGAGTTTGGCTATGCTGGCTTAAAACATATTTTGAGCCTGATTTGCTGCAAAATTCTGCTTTGAACTTAATTAGATCACAACGGATAAATTGAGCAATTTTTTTAATATCATCATCTGTTACGTATGTCCCTCCAAAACCTCTACAACACTCTCCGCACATAACGCATTTAAAAATATCATCGGTTTTTTTGAATGCAGAATCCAAATTATCATCAGATTTTTTGGATTCAACATCTTCTTGATAGATAGATTGCGAAGCCTGTTTAATAGATAAATTCTCTGACTCAAAATCCACGCCTTCCCTCCATTGCACGCTGAATTGTAACTTGATCTACATATTGCAGATCGCCTCCCATAGGTACACCAGATGCTATTCTTGAGATTATCAATCCGTTTTGTTTAGAGTTGTTCAATCGCTCCATATTGTCATGAAATTTTAGATTGTCAGCAATATATGAAGCTGTAGCTTCACCTTCAACATCAGTACCTGTGGCAATAATCACTTCTTTTATCTCTTGGGAAGTGGCTCTTATAAAGAGCTCTTTTAATCTTATCTCATCAGGTCCTATACCATCAATTGGAGAGAGTGCCCCTCCAAGTATATGGTAAAGCCCATTAAACACTCCAGATTTTTCAATTACTGCCATATCAGAAGGATTCTCTACTACACAGATTAAAGAAGCGTCTCTATTTGGGTTACTACATACCCTGCAATACTCTTTATCACTTAATGCAAAGCATTTTGCACAGAGTCTAACTTTCTGTTTTAGTTCAAGTATATCTGATGCAATTGATTGAGCTTCGTGGAATGGAGCATGAAGTATATGAAGAGCCAGTCTCTCTGCCGTTTTACGTCCAATACCAGGAAGCGTTGAGAGGCTCTTTATCAGTTTAAGAATTGATTCAGGATAGTAGTTCAAGGGTGTATTACATCGTTTTTTTATTTTAATCGACTATAATTACAAACAAAATAGATATAAATCTATCACATGTTACATCAAACCAGGGATATTAAAGCCACCAGTTAATTTTCCCATCTCTGATGAGACCATCTCTTGAGATTTTGTTAAAGCATCGTTCACTGCAGCTAAAACTAAATCTTGAAGCATCTCAATATCTTCAGGGTCAACAACCTCTTTTTCAAGAGATATAGATTCAATTCTCTGTGCTCCATTAGCTACAACTTTTACCATTCCTCCGCCAGCAGTAGCTTCAACTGTTTTTGTTCCTAACTCTTCTTGCATTTTAAGCATTTTTTTCTGAAGCTGCTGTGCTTGCTTCATCATTCCGCCCATGTTTCCAAAATTTTTCATTATATTCTCCTTTTATATAATTGTTTGAAGGATTTATATTAATTAAAGGTGTTTATTTTTTTCAATATTTAGGTTCTTTAATTTCTTTTATACGTATATCTACAATATTACCTGAAAAAATTTTTCTGGCATAATTAACAAGTGGGTGGTTCATTGCCTCTCGTTTTTGCATCTCATTTTGCTGATGTTGTGATTGCTGAAGAGTCAGATTGGCGGGTTTGTCAACTATATTTATTTTTTGTTTAAATGGTGAAATATCCTCTTTTACAGAATTTTTTAGTTCTATTCTATTATTATCTTCTGTTATCAGATGATTTTTGGGCAAATGTTGCACCTGAGCTTTTGTATTAGTTTCTACCCTATCTCTAAACATTCCAGCAAACTGGTCAAGTTTTTTTATAATTTCGTCAATTTCAGCCCCTTGTCTTAATTGAAGAATTTTAAGCATAACGACTTCTATTGCTGTTCTGGTGTGAGAGGCTGATTTAATAAGTTGCTCCTCTTTCAAAAGGGTATTGAGAAGCTGAGTCAGATACACTACCGAACAATTAGATACCATGTTTTGAATAAAATCTCTATCGCTATCAGTAATATCTACGATGGCTCTCTTGTTACTGCAAGCCTTTATAACTGCCATATTGCGAAAATGTTTAATAACTGCACTATAAATTTTTTTAAAATCCAATCCAAGATGGTTGATATGATCAATTATGTTAAGCACTTCAAATGAATCATGTCTCAAAATAGCGTCGGCTATATCAAAAATAATCTTTTTATCTATAATACCAAGATAGTTGATAATTAAATCGTGGCTTATCTCTTTTGTTTGACTGCTTGAAAGAATTCTATCAAGAAGGCTTAAAGAGTCTCTTATTGAACCATCAGCTTCTGAAGCTACAAGATCAATACTCTCTTTAGAGATGACAAAATTTTCTTGACTGCAAAGATTATATAAATGAGCTGATATTTGGGCAATTTTAACTCTTCCTAAGTCATGGCGTTGGCATCTTGAAAGAATTGTAATTGGAATTTTATGCGATTCAGTAGTTGCAAATATAAACATCACATGGTCAGGCGGCTCTTCTAAAGTCTTTAAGAGAGCATTAAAAGCAGCAGTGCTAAGCATATGCACTTCATCAATAATGTAAATTTTTAATCTTGATGCTGTTGGCATATAGATTACATTCGCACGCAACTCTCGTATCTGATCAACGCTATTGTTAGAAGCACCATCAATTTCAAAAACATCAGCAGAGTTGCCAGAAGTGATACTTTTACATGATTTGCAGATATTGCATGGCGTGGGAGTTGGTCCTTGCTCGCAATTCATAGCTTTTGCCATTATTCTGGCAATGGTGGTTTTACCCGTACCTCTTGGACCTGTAAGCAATATTGCATGCGCAACTCTATTTGATGATATTGCATTTGAGAGAGTTTTAGTAACATGCTCTTGACCAATTACGTCTTGAAATTTTTGAGGTCTGTATTTTAACGCTAATACTTTATAAGACATGCTACATGAACCTGTTGATTTAGTTTAGATATTTATGGTTTAGCGGATATATGGAATGGAATGGTGAAATATTATAGATGGCAAATTCGTATTGATGCTATTTTAAGGAACTCTTATTGTGTGGCGGAGAGAGAGGGATTTGAACCCTCGGTACCCGAT
Source organism: Desulfamplus sp. (assembly GCA_015233755.1). GTDB lineage: Bacteria > Desulfobacterota > Desulfobacteria > Desulfobacterales > Desulfobacteraceae > Desulfamplus. The sequence goes on from JADFXA010000028.1 coordinate 9,619, forward strand.
TAAGATACACACGCTTTCCAGGCGTGCACCTTCAGCCACTCGGCCATCTCTCCGCAAAAATATTTTGGCAGGTAAATATACTTTCTGTTTTTTTATGTCAAGCATTTTCAAAAATAGGAAATTCAATATTTGTCTTTTTTGTATTTTAAAATTCAGTTATTTTTTGTCTCTCTTTTTTTACCAACCATCAAGATAAATTTTGGTTCATCATTGCTCATTTGAAGTTTTGTAGTAAACACATATTTGATCTGAATAGGTTCAATTGAGTATTTAGAAATTGTATGTAATAACTCTTTTAGGCGACAGAATGGATAAATAAGATTCAATATTCCATCTATTTTAAGAAAACGGGCTGCGTTGAAAATAAGCTCATCAAGTGTTAATCTTATTTCGTGGCGTGCAATTGCTTTTTGAATATCACTATTGAGTCTTCCGCTGCCTCTTTTTTTGTATGGTGGATTGGAAATGATTCTATCAAATCCGCAATTTACTATAGAGTTTGTTCTAAAATTGCTATGCTTAGTAGTGTTGTGTTTATCAATGTATAAAGGCTCAAATTCTTTGAGTTGCACCTCTTTAATATCATTATTGGTTAACTTTATTCTCCTACACAAATTATTTATTTTGATATTGTTTTGTGCTATTTCTGCGAGTTCATTTTGTATCTCAACTGCAGTAATATTTATACATGGATATTTTGTTGCTAAAAGGAGCGGCATGATACCGCAGCCAGTTCCAATATCAAGTATCTCTTCACCTTCTTTTGGTGTAATATCAGCAACAAGAAGAAACGGATCTATTGAAAATCTGTATCCTTTATCTGGTTGTTCTATTTGAATACCTTTAGCAATTTCAAGAAGCTCGCTAATATTATTTGTGAGAGGTTCAATTATTTCACATGGAGTGAATTTGCTTGTTGAAATTTCCAATGTACTTTCCTGAGTAATTTATCTATCCACTCTTCCTATTTTAAAAACTATATCTTTTACCAAGTCGCATTTAAGAGATTGATTTAATTTTGTAATAATATCTCGTTTGATAAAGTTAAGCTGCTGAAACCAAACTGAGTTTGATACATAAACCGTAAGGATCCCATCTTTAAGTGAAGCTGGCTTAGTCTCTTTAGCAATAAACTCTTTTACAGCAACTTTCCATATACTCCATATTGTCATCATCTCCTTATCAACACTTGGCTTGATATTTTTTAATATAATTTGAAGTATATCGCCTATATGTATTAAATTACCTTTCATTTAACCTCTATTTAAATCTTAGAAAAAAATGCTTGTTCAATAATATCTTTAATTTGATTCAATGATAAAGCTACTGGATTCCCCTTCATACTGCTTGATTCTTTTGATTTTTGGGCAAGCAAATCTATCTGTGATAATTCAAATTTTGGCATAGCTGTATAAGAAAGTTCTTTAATTCTAAGATGGTTAAGAAGCTCATTAATACAATCAATAATATCATGGCATGCTGCATCGCTATTATTAGTCAATATTTTTGCAATCTTGCTATATTTATTGAGAGTTATCTTAATATCTTCTCCAATACTTTGGAGCTTTTGATTACTACTAACATGGTTATTGACCAAATTGTTTTGATTTTGGTTAATTGCAATATCGTTGGCAACTCTTAAGTTTGCAGAGATAACTGGTCCAAGAAGTGATGCACATAACAATCCGTGTGGAGCATTAACCATTCCGCCCATTGGACCTGCAATACCATGAACAGCACCCAATTTTGCATTTGCAAGGGTAATTCCGCTTAACATTGCAGCAAGGGACATATCTGATCTTGCTGCAATGTTAAGCGGCTCATTATATGCTTTTTTGAATGAGCGTGCCACCCTTCTGATGCCTTCCTGAGATAGAGCATCAGTAATAGGATTAGCAAATTTAGAGGTAAACGATTCAATAAGCTGTGTAAGAGCATCCATTCCAGTTGCAGCAGTAATTTCAGGAGATGCACAGACAGTAAGCTCTGGATCAATAATAGCAACATCAGGATACATAAGGTTGCTTCTTAGGCTGACCTTTACTTGATGCTCATGTGAAGATATTACAGCATTGCTTGTAACTTCAGCACCTGTGCCCGAAGTAGTTGGAATTGCTGCCATTGGCAACGGCTTTTCACTCAAAGGGACTCCATCACCAATCACCTCAAGGTATTTCATTATATTATCAGTGTTAGTTGTCAAAGCTGCAATTGCCTTACCAGCATCAATTACACTCCCACCACCAATTGCAACCACAAAGTCAACTTTTGATTTTCGTGATAATTCAACACCATTAATAATATCGTCAATAGAAGGTTCTGAAGGTTGGATAATACATTCACAATATATACCAGACCTATTTAAGCTGTTTATGATATCCCCTGCCCTACCCTTATTTTTTCCTGTAATCACAAGAGCTTTATCTATTTTAGATTTAGTTTCTGGTTCAAATTTATAAGCAAAATCAGAACCAGAAATACTTTTGCTTTTGCTATATAAACTTGGAATATATTCAACTATATTCTTTGAAACGCCTTGTCCAAAAACTATCTTTACAGGTGATAAAAATGAAAAATTCAATGCTTTTACTCCTGAATTTGCTCTATTGGCTTATAGGATTAATCAAAATTTACATTTCTCAGACAACAACTGATTAAATGCCGCTATGGAGACTTCATAGCTAAAACCTCTATTCTTAAGATAATTCATAACTTTATTCTTGAATTTGTTATCATCATAACTATTCCAGAGCTTGATTCTATGTTTAACAGCAGAAAAAGCAGATGCATATTCGTCAATATCCATGACGCAAGACTCTATGGTATCGACTCCAATTCCTTTTTGTCTCAACTCATATCCAATGGCAAATTTGGATTTTGGTTTAAAGCGTTCTCTTTGTTCAACAAACATTGCTGCAAACTCTTTGTCATTCAAGAGATTTTCCTTTTCAAGTTTTATAACCGTATTATCTATAACCTCTTGACTAAATCCTTTTTTTTCAAGATAGAGCCTCATCTCATGTACACTTCTTGCCCTTAGTGATAAATATCTTATAGATAATTGGTATGCTTTTAATATCTCTTTTTCATTCATTTTTTGTTTAGCTATATTTTTTTCTGATTATAATGGATTTGCAATAAGATAGCTAAAAAATAGAAATCCTTTCTCTTTTTTAGCTATCTTATTGCAAACCGTAATTAGATTTGACCCGATCTATTGCCCATACAGCCCCTTTTCTTAATGGTTCATGTTCAAGGAAATTTCCATCTTCATTTATGTATGACAATAGAATTTTATAGTATTCATCTTTAAGTCTTTTATCCTGAACCATAATTTCCCCCATAGCTTCTGGTGCACCCCAACCAATACCGCCAGACTCATCATTAAGACTCCACATAAGCCGCCTCATTACAACTCTTGCAGATTCAAGATTTTCAGATGCTATAGCCGCTGCAACCTTTCCCATTGCTCGAACTGCCCGCCATTTTATACTTTCATTTGTATCCTGGATAAATGAAAAGAGATGATTTATTGAGCGAGACGGAGCAATTTCAAGCAGTTCGGATATTGCTTTTTCCTCATCATCTATTAAAAGCAATTCATAAATTCTCTGTTTTAGCTTCCTCATAGCAATTTATCCTCTCTTTAACTTCTAATTTAATTTAAAGACCTGTCAATTCTCAAACTTCACTATCATATAATAATTAACAGAAATTGGTACAAAGCATCACCTCAAAGGGTTTTCCATTTTTCGAGTAGTTTTTTTCTTGCCAACAACGCATAATCTCTGTCAGGGGCAAAAATTTCCAGAGTAATAGTGCCATCATAACAGCTTTTTAGTGTCTTGATAAGATGTTCCCACCTGATCATGCCGACACCCATCGGCAAATGAAGGTCTGTATGTCCATTATTGTCATGCAGATGGACATGCGACAATCGCTCTTTAAACTCAAGAATACATGCTGACGGGTCTTTGCCGTGAAGGTTTAGATGTCCAATATCAGCGTGAAAGTCAACTTCAGGGTTCAACTCAAGAATTTTTCGAATATTTCTTATGTTATCCCGCGGAGAGTCTGTAGATTCGTAAATGATTTTGACTCCAAAATCTTTGGCAAATTCTGAAAGGCTATGAAGGGATTCTGTCTGATACCCTATGACCTCGTCATCCGTAAACAGTCCAAATGCCCAGTGAGCATGCACTGTGAGCTTGTAACATCGAATTTGGCTGCAAAGCACCACATAACGTTTCAAGATTTCAACCGCATTTTCTCTGAGGGGTTTAGACGGCGAGCCAATCGGAAGATACCAAGCAGTATGACCGACCGCATCAAGCCCATATTCATCCAATGCATTTCTAACACTTGCTGGATCAATCTGATGTGATTCAGCTTTATCTGCTTCAAAAAACAGGTCGGCAAAGTCAAATCCGTTTTTGCCAATCCAATGAATCTCATCAAGTATATTGTTTCGTGGGTACGTTGGGAATCCAATTTTCATAGCACACTTTGACCTTATTAGAATTTTGACCTTAAGCCAACGTTTAAAATCAGCGGCGGGGATGGCGGCTTGTAAGAGATATTATTTGAAATATGCCCTCCCCTCCCCGCTAATACGCTATATTTTTTAACTTTTTTGTAGAATTGCAGTCTTGTTAAGAAATAACTTTGGACACTGGGACAGCTTCAATCCAGCGGCTTGAGCCTTAATAAGAGAAAGCTCAAAAGCTGATTTAGAAACATGAAATGGTGGTTCTACAATAAGGGCTTGAGCAGTTGGCTTCATGATGCTTGCTATTTCGCTGAAGAAGCTATCTTTATCTGGAAGCTCGTGAACCATATAAAACAAAAGAACAAAATCTACTTTATCAGAGATACCTATACTGTTTTTGGTACACTTATGTAATACAATACGTTCTTCTATTTCCGTCCCCTTGATCTTGCCACGTATCCTATCGAGCATTCCTTGCTGTAGATCAACCGCAATGACTCTACCAGTACTTCCAACAAGTTGCG
>JADFXA010000290.1 GCA_015233755.1 Desulfamplus sp.
AGGCTGAGGCGAAGAGCAGGCTTATGCATATCTATTTGTGCAAGATGAGAACAATCTTTCTCGTGATGCAAAGAAAAGACTTGCAGCTTTAATGGAACACCGAGATCTTGGAGCTGGATTTCAGATCGCCATGAAAGACCTCCAAATAAGAGGTGCTGGCTCAGCACTCGGTGCATCCCAATCTGGTCATATTGCAGCTGTTGGTTATGATATGTTCCTAAAACTTCTTGACGAAGCTGTATGTGAACTTAAAGGCAAACCAGTAGTACCAGCACTTGAGCCTGAAATAAATATAACCATGTCTGCCCATATTCCAGAAGATTATGTCCAATCAATAGAGCAGAGGCTGACAATCTATAGAAGATTATCACAGATGACAGAGATTGCAGAAATTACAGCAATGCAAAAAGAGCTTATCGATAGGTTTGGTAAATTGCCTGAAGAGGGGTTGAATATGCTCTTAAAAATAATGCTAAGAATCCTTGCTATAAAAGCTGGAGTAAAAAAGATGGACATTACCTTAAATTCAATTATTCTCGTCTTTTCTGAACTTCATCAAAAAAGCCCTTTTAGATATTTTGATGAAGATGTTTTTATCAAAGGAGGCTCTACTTATATCAAGGGAAGGGGAAGCTCTGTTATTATAAATGATTATAAAAGAGGGGTTTTTGCCATTAATGGTTTTGAATATGAATATATTTCAGAAAATACACTTAAAGTAAATCTTGGTTCAAGAAACAAAAAAATCTCCCGCTCTCTTGTAGAGACAAGAAAGATACTCAAAGAGATAGCTTTAAAGGTAAATAATATTTAGAAAATAGTTGGAGATAGATTGCTCCTTGATTTTAAAGAATCCCAAGCCATTTTCCCTTGAAAAATAAATCAATTGATGTAATCTATCACAAGTGGTAGATATATTATTTTAAATAATATCTATAAAAATTTATATTTTATAATAGTATCAAGTTTTGGTAATGGAGTATTCTATGAGAATCTCTCCGATATTTTAATGAATTATTAATAAATAGCTTTACAGGAAATATTTTTATGAACTGGGATTGGGATAAGCTCAGAGAAAAGCAAGATCAGTATGAAAAGAAGCGTGGAAATGATGGCGGCATGGGAATACCAACACCGCCTCAAATTGATGATATAGTATCAAAATTTAAAAATTTTAAATTTCCAGGTGGATTATTGATGGTTCTTGTCCTATTTTTTCTCTTCTTTGGAAGCTCAATGTTTTTCACCGTAGATATAGACGAGGTTGGAGTTATACAGCGTTTTGGAAAATACAGTAGAATATGTCAACCTGGACTTAACTTCAAATTTCCTTCAGGAATTGAAAAGGTTACTAAGGTTAAAATCAAAAGAGTTTACAAGGAAGAGTTTGGCTTTATAAGCGCTCAAGAAGAGAGGGCTAATGCTGCTGCATTACGCTCAAATGAGAATACAGATATCGTTGCAGCTATGCTTACAGGTGATTTGAATGTTGCTGTTGTTCCTTGGATTGTTCAATATAGAATATCTGATCCATATAATTATCTATTTAGAGTTAAAAATGTAAATGCAATATTAAGAGATATGGCAGAAGCCACTATGCGTACCATTGTTGGTGATCGTAGCATTAACGAGGTTATCTCCAAGCGTGAAGAGATAGCTGTTGCTGCAAGAGAACTTCTTCAGACAGAAATGGTTGAGGCTGAAACAGGAATACAAATAGTAACTATTGAAATGAAAAGGACTAACGTGCCGGAGCCTGTACAGGCTTCATTTAACGAAGTGAATGAAGCGGTTCAAGAGAAAGAGCAGCTTATTTACAAGGCAAAAGAGGAGTATAATAAAGCAATTCCTGCTGCTAAAGGTGAAGCCCAACGTATTATAAAAGATGCTGAAGGTTATGCTATTGACAGAGTCAATCGTGCAATGGGTGATGCAGCAAGATTTACTTCTGTTTACCAAGAATACATTAAAGCAAAAGATGTTACGGAAAAACGCCTATATTTAGAGGCAATGTCAGAGGTTTTACCAAGACTTGGGAAAAAATATATTATGGATTCAGGCCAAGCAAATCTTTTACCAATTTTAAATATGGGAGAGGCTGCGGGACAATCATCAACAGCAGTGCCTGCAATAAAAGATTTATTAAAAGGTGAGGAGTTATCTAAATGATGAGATATAAGGGTTTAATATACGCAGCGCTATTTTTTATAACATTCATATTGTTTACGTCAGCTTATGTTGTTGATGAGACTGAACAAGTTGTTATTACTCAGTTTGGAAAGGTTGTAGGTGATGCTGTAACAACGCCTGGTCTCAATTTCAAAGTGCCTTTTATTCAAAAGGCAAGCTATTTTCCTAAAAATCTTCAAGAGTGGGACGGAGACCCTGGACAGATACCTACAAAAGATAAAACTTTTATTTGGGTAGATGCTTTTGCACGTTGGAAAGTAGTTGATCCTATCAAATACTTTCAGACAGTTAATAACATGACAACAGCACAAGGTAGGCTTGATGATATTATTGATCCTGCTGTGAGAAACTTTATTACCTCATATAGACTTGTGGAAAGCGTCAGAAACAGCGATAGACCTATGGACACTTTTGAGTCTTTTGATCTTTCAGACAATAATGCTAACAAAAATACTGATAATAAAGAGCAACCTCAAAGCCATGTATCTCAATATAAAATTGAGGTTGGAAGAAGTGAGATAAATAAGAAGATAATAGCTCAGGCACAACCTAAATTAGAGGCATTTGGTATTGAGCTTGTAGATGTTAAGATAAAGCGTATTAATTATGTTGAGAAGGTTCGTGATGCTGTTTATGGTAGAATGATAGCAGAGAGAAAACAGATTGCCGAAAAATTTCGTGCTGAAGGTAAAGGAGAGGCAAGCAATATAAGGGGAGATAAAGAAAAAGAGTTGCAACTTATAAAATCCCAAGCCTACAAAGCAGCACAGGAGATTAAGGGGGCAGCAGATGCAAAAGCAACAGAGATTTACGCGGCTGCTTATGGAGTTGATCCTCAATTCTATTCACTTATGAAAACTTTAGATATATACAAAACAGCACTTGATCAAAGTAGTACACTTGTTATTTCGACCCAGTCGGATTTTATGAAGTATTTTAAAAGAATTGGTGGCGAGTAAATTAAAAGCATTGGTTGTTTTTATAA
>JADFXA010000291.1 GCA_015233755.1 Desulfamplus sp.
ACACTTTTCCCTACACAACGCTCTTCCTTACCAAGATGATCAATTTTTGTGATTTTCATTCTATTCTCCTCTATTTTTTTATGAATCAAAGTGTTAAAAATATATGAAATTTATTGATGCTCTAAAGAGGGTTTAATGTCAACCACAAATGATGTTTACAATGGAAAACAATCTATATTTTATAGTATATGAATCTCAGGGCTAAGTATAAAAAAAGGCTGATTATCACAATAATAATATTAGGTTAATACCTAAGCAAAAAAAGAAAATTGGAGCCGCCATGAACCAAGAAAAATATAACGAATCCCTATTTAACTTTATAAAGAACTCACCAACTCAATACCATGCTGTAGCAAATATGGCAAAGACCCTTTCCAATAACGGATTTATCCCACTTAAAGAGGGTGAAAAATGGACAATCAAACCTTATTCCAAATATCTGGTTACTCGTAATGGCTCTTCAATTATCGCATTTCTAACAGGAGGTAATCGTCCTTGGGAGAGTGGAATAAAAATTGTAGGTGCACACACAGATAGCCCATGTCTTAAAGTTAAACCAATACCTGAAGTTGAGAACCGTGGAATGGTTAGTATTGGCGTTGAAATTTATGGTGGGCTTATCCTTAACAGTTGGCTTGATAGAGGACTTAATCTTGCGGGCCGAGTTACAGTGCTTTCACTAAATGACGATGGCAAAGAGAGTATATTCACACTTCTTCTCAATTATGATTATCCTTTAGCAACTATTCCCTCTCTTGCTATTCATCTTGACAGAAATGTAAACACTAAAAAAGTTCTAAACCCACAACTCGATATGCTACCATTGTTGGATATAATCAGAAATACAAACGGAAACATGGCAAAAATGAAGTTTAGAGAAATACTATTTGAGCAGGTTATTAAACAACACTCAAATATAAATATCAAAGAGCTACTTGATTTTGATCTAAGTTTTTCTGAATTACAGCCCCCTTTTTTTACAGGAGCTAATCAAACTATGATTTCAAGCCCACGACTTGATAACCTGCTCTCTTGTCATGCTGCCCTTAAAAGTATTGTCCGTAGTGCTAATGGCTATATTGATAAAAATTTTTCTACTGATGTTGTCGCTGCTAATAGCTCTGCTCCTTGCATGATAGTTTGTACTGACCACGAAGAGGTTGGAAGTGATACAGCATCAGGTGCAAGAGGCTCTTTTTTAAGTTCGGTTCTATCAAGGTTAATTCCCAATAATGAGGATAGAATACGTTCTTATGCAAAATCTTTTATAATATCTTTAGATAATGCTCACGCTGTTCACCCTGCCCATACTGAACGCCATGATCTAAATCACGCACCTTTTATAAATAATGGCCCTGTATTGAAAATTAATGGTTCGCAAAGATATGCTTCAGATTGTGAATCGTCGGCTATGTTCCGATATATATGCAGATGTGCTGATATACCCATGCAAACCTTTGTTATGAGAAGTGATATGCCGTGTGGCAGCACAATAGGTCCTGCTATATCATCAAGCACAGGTATCAAAACCGTTGACGTAGGTGCACCAACACTTGGAATGCACTCAATCCGCGAAATTACAGGCTCAGATGATCCCTTTATGTTATTTAAGGCAATAAATCAATTTTTCTCAATGGATTCATTGCCTTTAGAAGTTTTGCAATAAAAAGAGGCAATTGTTCTATTTTTCTCGCAGAGGCTTCTGACTTCTTACTATAGAGAAATAAATTTCCCTCTCTTCTGTAAAAAATTGCTGGCTTCACTCCGTCAACAGCCATCTCCTCTTCAAAGTTTTCAAGAACTTTGAATGCATATTGAGATATTTCTACATTCTCTTTTAAGCTAAACTGAATTCTTGCATTTACCATTGAGAGTGCTGTAGATGCTTTTTCATAGCTAAAGTCTCGCTCAATAACAACAACCTTCATTATTTTATTTTTATAAAGTGTTATCTATCAATCCCAACCAGTTCCGTTCAAAGCAAAACTGCCACCCATATTAGTATCTTTATGGACAAAGTAAGGTATCACTCCAGTATTTGAATCTATTCTAATTCCATAGGAAATTGCTCCCCATGAGTGTGTATCACGCATCTTTTCAACTTCATTTAGCAATAAAGAGAGCTTTCCATATGGAGCAATTTTAAATGGCAAAACAGTTGGATTAATACCATCATCATAGTAGATAGTTACATTACCAGTTGAGTAAGATTCTGAAGGGTTAAAAATATATAGATTTTCAACAACAGCTTTTTTAGAAGATTCTCTAAATCCTTCTGCAAATTCCCAATATCTATGAGGAGTTTGCTCAAATCTAACTCCTTCCATATTTCCTTCATAAGCATGGATAAAATTTGCAATTACTGGGGCTTGTTGATTAGGATACCAATAATTTGCATTAGTTGCCTCATATTCAAGAGAATATGGAATATCTTTTCTTGTAATTACATCTTCTGTAAGTTTGATACTTGCCCACTGATTATGACCAATATAGTATTTTGTAATGTATGATATTCCATCAATGTAATGAATTTTGACTGAAAGGTTTATACCAAAATCATTAATATTGAGAAAATCAAGAAACTCACTACTTCCCTCTTCTCTACTTCCTTGTGCAATATATCCAGATGCTTCACCAAAGTTAGGAGCAGCCATAAAAAGCATTCCATCGCCAAATACATTGTCATATCTTGACATTGAAGCAACTATGGCTCCTGTTGATTCCATAGTTATCCCGTAAGCAAAAGGATATAGCTCTTTTTTAATAAAATCATTTACAGCTAAGGATGCTCTTTTTTTGCCATCTATTCTCAAGTTAATAACACCCTGATTCCATGGATTAGGATGAAGTTTAATCTCTACCTCTACCATATAGTCGTTGGGGTTGAAGAGAGATAAATAATCAAAGGTATTTTCGCTGACAAAACCTTCAGCTATTCCCCATCTTGTGCTTTTTATGTTTGTAAAATTTTCACCTAAAGCATTGCCTTTATCGTAATGGATTAAAGTTGCTGTTACTCTATGATCTGTTTTTATAACAGTTGAGAAAGGTACTTTTTCACGAACCCCAAGCATCTTAATATCTAAGGTAGTGCGTTGATAGGGAAGAACAAATATTGGAGATGAGGCATTTTCACCATCTGAATAGTAAATAAGACACTCTCCTTGAACGTT
>JADFXA010000292.1 GCA_015233755.1 Desulfamplus sp.
AAAGAATATAAAACAAAATTTGAGGTAGGAGAAGAGATTTGTGGTTATAAAGTTCTTCGAATTGAAGAGATTGAAGATATTAAATCAACTCTCTACCAACTAGAACACATTAGGACAAAAGCAAGACACATACACCTTGCAAGTGAAGATAAAGAGAACACTTTTGGAGTAACCTTCAGAACCGTCCCTACAGATTCAACTGGTGTTGCACACATTCTTGAGCATACCGTTCTTTGCGGTTCAGAAAAGTATGATGTTAGAGACCCATTTTTTTCAATGCTCAAACGAAGCCTCTCAACCTTTATGAATGCTCTGACAGCGTCAGATTGGACAATGTATCCTTTTTCCACACAAAATGAGAAAGATTTTTATAATTTAATGGACGTCTATCTTGATGCATCATTTTTCCCAAAACTTGAAGAGTTAAGTTTTAAACAAGAGGGACACCGTTTAGAGTTTGAGCTTTCAGAGTCAGGCGAAGAAAAACTTATATACAAAGGTGTTGTTTATAATGAGATGAAAGGTGCAATGTCTTCTCCAAACCAGATATTGGGCAGAGCTTTGATGAACGCACTTTATCCAGACACCACCTATAGTTTTAATTCAGGTGGTGAACCGTCAGATATTCCAAAATTAACTCACGCCCAGCTTAAAGAGTTTCATGCAAGATATTATCATCCATCAAACGCCTTTTTTTATACTTACGGCTCTTTACCACTTGAAAAACACCTTGAAGTTATAACAACAAAGGTTTTAAACAGATTCACATCAATTGAACCAAATTCAGAAGTAACACCGCAGCCTCGCTGGAGAGAACCCAAAATTGTTAAAGTCCCTTATCCTCTTTCAAAAGATGAAAATCCTGAAAAAAAATATCAAGCATGCGTTGCGTGGCTAACTGCTGATATAAAAGATTCTTTTGAGATGTTGGTTCTTGATGTTTTAGATCATGTTTTGCTTGGAAATTCAGCCTCTCCGTTAAGAAAAAGCCTTATTGATTCTGGTCTTGGTTCTGCTTTAAGCGATGCTTCTGGGTTTGATTCAGATATGCGAGATACAATGTTTGCCTGCGGTCTTAAAGAGATTGGAAAAGATGACGCTGTAAAAGTTGAAAAGCTCATATTTGAGACTCTTGAAAAACTTTGCAAAACAGGCATTTCATCAAAACTTATTCAATCTGCAATTCACCAGATTGAATTTCATAAGAAAGAGATAACTAATTCACCCCATCCCTTTGGAATTAAGCTCTTACTCTCTTTTATTGGAACATGGATACATGAAGGGGATCCTGTGCTATCCCTTAATTTTGATGAAGAGCTTGACCGTTTTAAACGTGAATGTGGTTATATTGATATTTATGAAGATAAGGGTAATGGCTCAGAATCATGTGAAGATGAGTGTAAAAATAAAAATGGTTTTCTTGAGAAAAAAATAAGAGACTATTTTATTGATAATCCTCACAGAGTTCTTTTTATTCTGGAACCAGATCATAATATGGAAGAACAAGAAAACGTAAGAATAGAAAATGAGCTTAAAGCCATTCTTGCATCTTTAAAACCTGAGAAAATAGCCTCAATTAGGGAAGATTCTGAAAAATTGATTCAACTTCAAGAGGAAAAAGAAGATGTTTCAGTTTTGCCGACACTTGAACTAAGCGACGTAAAACCAGATATTGAGATAATTAAACCAGATAGTTTTGATAAAGTTTCTAATTTAACATGCTATGAAAAATCAACATCAGATATTTTATACTTCACTTCAGTTAATGGAATAGGCTCCCTTTCAGAAGATTTAAAACCTCTTATCCCATTTTTCTGCCGTGCCTTTACTGGTGCTGGAACAGCTTTAAGAGATTATGCAGAAATAGCAGAACTTATGGATCTCTACACGGGCGGGATTGGCATTGCACCATACTCTGGCACGGGATTTAATGGAGATGAACGCCCCGTATCGTTCCTATCACTTCAAAGTAAATCATTAAGTAGAAACATTGAGCCGATGTTTGATATCCTAAGTGAATTGATGTCAAAGTTTAGCTTTAAAGACGTAACAAGATTAAAAAATTTGCTTTTGCAATATAGAGCGGGTATGGAGTCTTCAATTGTTGCCAATGGACACCGTTACGCTATGTCATTGGCTGCCAGAAATTTAAGTGTCTCATCTAAAGTTGCAGAGATGTGGCATGGCATATCTCAATTTCAGTTTATAAAGTCTTTAACAGAACAATCTGATATTATTGATAACATATCTTCTAACCTCTCAGAAATAGCAAAACAGGTATTTGTGCAGGGTAATGTTAAGCCAGCAGTTGTGGGAGATAAAAATGCTATTATAACCTCTGAGTCTAATATTGTTAAGATGATTCAGGGGATTAAGCCCGGAGAACCTCTTGATTTTACACACCTTCAGAATATTAATTCAGAAGAGCTGGGGCAAAATTCAGAACAAGCATCAATTGTCTATCCTTTTGAAGGGTGGATGACAACCACTTCGGTCTCTTTTGTGGCTCAGGCATTTAAAACTGTAAGATTAGGAGACCCTGATGCTCCAGCGCTATCTGCAATTAGCAGACTTCTTCGTTCGCTCTATCTACACCGTGAGATACGAGAAAAAGGTGGTGCTTATGGCGGTTTTGCAAGCTACAATGCAGAAGAGGGAATCTTTTCATTTGCTTCATATCGTGATCCCAACATCAGAAGGACTCTTGATGTCTATCGCAATGCTTGTGATTTTATCATTAGCGGAGATTACACAGAAGAGGATATAAAAGAGGCTATTCTTCAGGTTTGTGCTGATATTGATAAGCCAGAAACTCCAGGACCTGCTTCTATCAAAGCTTTTTATCGACAAGTCCTTGGTTTAACTGACGAAAAACGTAAACAATTTAAAGAGTCTCTTCTTGCCCTTGACAAACAACAGATAATAAATGCTGCTGAAAAATATTTTAACATAAGTGAAGATAAAAAAGGTACTGCTGTTATATCAAGCAGGGAACAACTTGAAGCGTCAAATCAAAATTTAAAAAGAGAGCAAAAAGAGTTTAAGTTATTTCTAATAAATAATTAAAGATAGTTTTGTGTTTGTTAATGCTAAGCTTAAATGGGGTAGATGAGATAACAAATATTTCGCACAATTTATGGAATATAAAGTT
>JADFXA010000293.1 GCA_015233755.1 Desulfamplus sp.
ATATTCAGTTTGAGAAGCTCTATGCAACATCTTAAAACCTAAATTTTTGTTCTCTTCTGTTTTTTGAATTATATTATCTGACCATGTATCGCAATCAAGGCACATTGGGTGACTTGTAAAATCTCCCACTTCGTGCATTTTTCTCAATTTAGAAATGTCCGAACTATTCCAAATATCAATCAACGGCTTTTCACCTACCCTTCCGAGTGAAAAATCTATATTAAAATCTTCACAGCATAACCCAACTCTTCCATCAGAGGCTATAATCATCTGGGACCATAACAAAAAGCATGGTTTTCTCTCTTGTGGAACAAGTAAAGCACGTCTGCTGCTTGGAGGATTTCTGTAGTGAGAGATGGTGATGTTATCCACTTTGTTAAGCCATTTTTGCACAAACTGCTCTTTTTGGTCATAAACTTCATCATAAGCTACCATGTTTAGAGTAACAAGGGGCTTAGGTAATTTTGACGGCTCTTTGATAGAAGAGCGTTCTCTAATTGAAAGAAGCTCAAGTAGATGTTTTTCAATAATCTCAAGATTAGATTTTTTTCTAACTATTTGATGTGTTTCAGGAGATACTCCGTCAATGCTAAATCCAAGCCAATCTAAACCAATAGAGACAACAAATTCTGACCACTCTTTATTAAGAAGCATTCCGTTTGTAAGAAATCCCGTCTGAAGTTTAGGGAACGTTTTGGCAAACTGTAGAATCTCTTTAAATTTAGGGTGAAGAAGTGGTTCACCACCTCCGTGGGCAGTAAGATTAAGCTCTTTATCCCATGAGCCAATCTCTTTAATAGCATTTTTCCAATCGTGTTCAGACATGTTGCCAGTCCGGCGAGTTGTAAAGCTATCAGGTCCATGAACAGCACAACCTTTACATTCAAGATTACATCTACTTGTTACTTCTAAAACTACCTGAGATGGAAAATATATTGTCATTTTACCTATTTACCCTAAATCCATTTTGTTCAAGTTCCCTGAATCTATCGCAAAAAGTGATAACTTCTTCTTTAGATATTGAGGGTTGTTTTAACAGAGGAACTTTATAAGTTGGTGCATTTTGATATGGAAAAACAAAACTTTCTTCTAAAATACCATTTAGTTTATCCTTATCTATTTTCAGATAACCTTTTTCGATGCAGTAATTATATAAATATGTCCCGGGAAGAGGATGAAAAAGAGACCAACCTATAATGTCAGGTTTAATTTCAAATAAAAAAGAGATTGTCTCTTCAATAAGCTGAGGTGTTTCGTCAGGAAGTCCAATCATGACCCAAGCAAATCTCTCAAGCCCAACAGCTTTTGCATCTTCAAATGCCTTTGCAATAACTGCATTTGACATATTGCGGTTAAGGTATTTTTTTCGATAACTTTCATTCCCAACCTCAACCCCCATAAATAGACATTTGCACCCAGCATCATGAAGGCGATGGAGAGTCATTCTATCTGCACGCTCAACACGAATAGCACAGATAAAAGGTTTATTAATCTTTTCTGTATAGATTTCGCAAAAAGTTTTAACCCACTCTGAGTCAGTTGCAAACATTTCGTCCCAAAACTCAAAACTTTGAGCATCATATTTTTCAACTAAGAATTGGCACTCTTCAATAACATTCTCCACACTTCTTTTTCTTACATAATGTTTACCCTTATGACCATTAGCAGAATACATCTTTAAAATAGATGTGTTATTGCAAAAATTACAATTGTAAGGACAGCCTCGACCAGAAGCCATTGGAAAACCTCCGATATGAGTTAGCGAAAACTGTTCTGCAGATATACCAGATTCTGCAAAAAGTTCTCTATCCCAATAAGGCAATTCATCTAAATTTTCAGGCTCAGGAAGAGAATTTTTGAAAATTTTTGTTCCAAAAAACGAGCGTTTTTTAATCCATAACCCTTGAATATCAGTATAGTTTTTTCTATTTTCCAACCTTTGGATAAGGTCTAAAAATGGGCGTTCCCCTTCTCCAATACAGATAACATCTACGCCACTATGATTTATAACCTCATCAGGACATAGAGTTGGATGGTATCCTCCGCAGACGATCATGGCATTGATAGAGCTGCCAGTTTTTTTTATTGCAGAGATAATTGATGATATCCCTTCCCAATGGGGTGTATGAATACTAAATGCAATTATGTCAGGAGATATTTTTATTATTTCTGATAAGATATTTTCTATTTTGGGAGAAATATTGTTAACAGTGTTGCCATTGTTTACACTACCTAACATTACATCTTCTATCTCTTCTGCTCTTACGTTAAGCATAAAAGTGTTTATAGATAGAATATTTTTCTTCAAAAATGCTGATAAAGCAGCAATAGCGCTGTTAAATACAGGACCATTTGAAATATGATTCATAAATAAAATACGCATTTTTATTCCTTAAGTTAAAATTACCTTCCATTCATGTTCACAGGCGATAAGGCCAAGGCCTTTATTGGTCTCTATTTTGATGGGTCCTATAATTTTATATTCATACCAAAGAAGCCCGCTATTTTCGGCTATTCCGCCTACAATCCTATAAGTTCCACTTCTCACAGGAAATTTCTTAAGACGAAGATGAACCGTTACTGTATCTCCAGCATAGTATGGACCACATTCGATTTCATCATGATGCGTCATGCTTGCATAAAGCGGGGTTTCATCTGGCATAAGAAATCCAAAACCAAATCTTGGCATCAATCCATCTTTTAGAATCTCAACATCCATTCGTAAAATGACATCTTGATTAGAGATAATAGTATCTACTGGATTACCAGCTTTATCTTCAAGCTGTACATTTATAATGTTGCAATCATTGGCATTATTTGATTCAATAGGTGTAGATTCAGATAGAGCTTCACTTTGCACTTTTTTTGCTTTTGAGTAATCTTCATAACGAGACACAGCCTCTAAGCTACTTCCCATATAACGTATTTTACCGTGATCAATCCATATAGCCTTTTCACAAAGCTCTTGCACATGATACATTGAATGGCTGCAAAATATCATGGTTTTGCCTTGATTTCTAAAAAGGTTCATTCTTTCTATACATTTTAACTGGAATGAAATATCTCCAACAGATAGAGCCTCATCAATAATTAAAATATCTGGATCAACCATGGTTGCAATTGAGAAAGCAAGCCTAAA
>JADFXA010000294.1 GCA_015233755.1 Desulfamplus sp.
GTTAAGTGAAAAAGTCAAGCTCTCTATAAGTGCAAACTCAAAAATATGATTTCAGGTACCCAGTTTGAAAAGACTTACCGCTCTGGTGAAAAATTTGAAGAGGCATCTCTTGAAGAGCATGAGATGGAGTATCTTTACGCTGAGCAGAATAGTTACTGTTTTATGAATACTTCCAATTATGAACAGGAGTTTCTGAGCAAAGAACAAGTTGGAGACGCTATTGAGCTTCTAAAAGAGAACACAGTATGCACAGCACTATTTTTTAATGGTAAAGCAATTGGTCTGACTTTACCAAACTTTGTCAATCTTAGAATTGTCAAATCAGACCCTTGGGCAAAAGGAGATACAGCAACAGGTAGCACAAAGCCTGCAACCCTTGAGACAGGTTATGAAGTTCAAGTTCCTCCATTTGTGGAAGAGGGACAACTTGTTAAAATAGATACAAGAACTCGCTCTTATGTAGAAAGAGTAAGCGAATAAATTATAATAAGTAAATAAAAGTGGTTTGTAAAAATTCTTGTAACAACAGAGTAGAGATATAAAAAGAGCATTTAACTTTTAAAATAGAGAGGTTGTTGGGGTGTGAGGTCTTAATAAGAGAGCAATGAACAAAAAACACATTAATGAGAATTCCCTTATAAAAAAAATTCTTGTTGTTGATGATGACATGGGACTTCGTTCAATTTTAGTGAAGTCTTTTCAGGTCATTGGATTTCTGTGTAGTGAGGCTGAAGATGCCATGACTGCTTATGAGATGATCTGTAATGAACAATTTGATCTTGTGATATCAGATATATCCATGCCTGTTATGGATGGAATTGAGCTTATGAAAAAAGTGAAGATTAAATTCCCTGAGCTCGATTTCATAATTATGACTGGATTTTCAGGCGAATATTCATACGTTGATATTATTGATGCTGGGGCTTCTGATTATATGACAAAGCCATTTGGTATCAACTCTGCTGTTGCACGAATTGAAAGAATCGAACGTGAAAAACGCACCCTTCTAAATTTAAGAAAAACAAATCTTGAACTCAATATTGCTATGGAAAAAGCAAATGCCCTTGCTGATGAGGCAAAAGAGTTAGCTGTAAAAGCCAATGCGTTAGCTGAAGAGGCAAAAGCTGCCTCTAAAGCAAAAACAGATTTTCTTGCTAATATGAGCCATGAGATAAGAACTCCACTTAATGGTATTCTTGGATATATTGATATTTTTTACAATACCGCACTTACAAATGAGCAAAAAGAGTATGTCCAAAATGCAAAGATAAGTTGTGAAGTTCTTCTATCTGTGGTGAATGATATTCTTGACTTTTCTAAAGTTGAGGCTGGTCAATTAAGTATTGAAAAAATTGAGTTTGATCCTGAAGTGCTATGCTTTGAGGCGTTAGAAGTTGTTAGAAGCAAGGTTAATGAAGCAAAAGTTGAGATGATATGCCGTATTTCTGATTCTGTTCCGGGTCTTGTGATTGGAGATCCGTATAGGTTTAGACAGGTGCTATTAAATCTTCTTGGAAATGCTGCAAAATTCACCTCTTCTGGTCTCATTGAACTCTCTCTTGATATTAAAGAGGAGACAGACAATGATGTAATACTTCAAGCATCTGTTAAAGATAGTGGCATAGGAATTCCTCAGGAGAAACTAACAGCTATATTTGAACCTTTTCAGCAATCTGACGAAACAACAACAAGAAAATTTGGCGGAACAGGTTTAGGGCTTGCTATATGCAAAAAGATTGCTGAAAAAATGGATGGTTCTGTCTGGGCTGAGAGTCAACTCGGCAAGGGAAGCACATTTCACTTTACATCACATCTTAAAAAGCAACCTCATACTGCTATGAAAAGGTTTAGACCAGTTGGGCTTAAAGGGAAAAAAGCGTTTTTGTGCATATCAAAAAATACTCCTTTAAGAGATATAATAATCAATGAGCTAAATCAGTCTGGTATGGCTGTAACCTTATTTGACAGTGGATATGATGTCCTTGATTTTTTCCGTAATGCAAAAAATTCCAGCAGCAATGATAATGTTGATCAAAATCTTAGCGGAATAAATCAAGAACAGATTGATTATGGAAACAAAAAAAATGGAAACATTTTTGACGTTGGTATTGTTGATGCCGGAGTAAAAAGTCACGAACATCTTGAGTTTGCAGAATCTTTAAGGACTTTGTCTTGTGAACATTCAAAAATTCCTCTGTTAGTCTGCATATCGCCAGACCCGGGTGGTGCCGATAAATGTCGTAAAGCTGGATATAATGGTTTTCTATCAAAACCTATTCAAAGAAAAAAATTATTTACAATGATCTCGGCAATACTTGGACTTGAAAAAAATCCTGCTGATCAAAAAAACGAGTCAGAGTTAAATACAATTCTAACAACCCATCTATTAGCTGAAAGTTTTAAACATTCAATTACAATTTTGCTTGTAGAAGATAATCCTGTAAACCAAAAGATGGCAAAAATAATGCTCTCAAAAGGTGGATATAATGTTGAAATTGCGAGCAACGGAGTTGAGGCAGTATCAAGCTATATTCAAAAGGCAGAAAATATTGATCTTATTTTTATGGATATTAACATGCCTGAAATGGACGGACTTGAGGCTACTCGTAGAATACGTGAACTTGAGAAAGAAGGTATTGGAAGAATCCGTGAACTTGAAAAACACAAATATCCCAGAGTACCTATTGTGGCATTAACAGCAAATGCACTAAAGGAGTTTGAAGATAAATGTCTTGAAGCTGGTATGGACGATTTTCTAACAAAACCGCTTAAGAGAGAACTTGTTTTTCAATCTGTAAAAAAATGGGTTACTCAATAATTAACATCCTGCAAAACTCATCTCTTATCCAATAAAATCAATGGGTAAAGCCCAATTTTACAGGAAATATATTATTATAAAATTTAGACTTAAAAAATATTTTCTATATAATATTAATCCCGCAATGGAAGAATAATAATGACGATAAATTCTGAAAAATTATCTGGCAATTTAAAAACCAGCAACTCTGTCTGGAAATTTTTTACTTCGGTCAAGCTCACTGTCATAGTGTTGCTTCTGCTTGCCGCAACATCTGTAATTGGAACGGTAATTCCTCAAAATGGAACAGAGCAATTTTATATCCATAAGTA
>JADFXA010000295.1 GCA_015233755.1 Desulfamplus sp.
CAGTAAACAAAACCTTTTATTAGAGCATCAATAAGGTGCATACAGCAAAGGTTGTTATCTAACGCTGTATGGGAGAGTTTCTCAAAATATTGATAGTTATTCTCAAGAATATCAAGCACAAGTGGCACATCAATCAATCCATCAAGCTCTTTGTCATTTAGAGCATCAACTTCTCCATCAACGGTTTTGTTTACTGATTGAAGGTTAAGATAGAAAATAACAGATTCATAAATGTGATACTCTCGCTCATGGTATAGACTTGCAACTCCCATTTTATAGTTGCTTGCCTCTTGTATAAGCTCAAGAGCCTGTTTTGGAAGATTAAAGAAAATAGCAAGAATAGCTTTACTAAGAAAAAAAGAGTATAGAGATGAGACATTATTTGCTTCTATAAGAGTCTCAAGAAGAGCATTATCTTTTTCAGCACTACCGTAAAATAGTAGTGGATCAGGTGATATAACCATAAGGTTATGAACACACTGTTGCCATATATCAATATAAACAGTTTGAAACTTTTGTCCAAGCTCATGAGTTCTATCGTAATAGTAGGCACAATCTCTCTTTACATCCTCTAAAGGGTTACCTCTGAGAAATGAGTATAGGCAGTAATACATAGCAGAGTAACAAGCATGTTCAATATCTCCATACTCCAAACCTGTCGTTGCTGCATTTTTAAGCGGAATAAGGGTCTCTTCAATTGGAGCATTCCAGTGTGCAACACAGGCATTTGCAATCATCTCAACTCTTGTCATATAGGCTGTATGGTCAAGACGATTTGCAAGAGTTTGAGCAAGTTTTGCAAAATCTCTACCCTCTTTGTACCTTAACATAACTCCACAAAGAAGAAGGCTGTGAAAAGCATATACTTGCGTTGCTGCTGCACAATTTCCCTTTTCAATACAAAGTTTTACTGCAACATAACAGATTTTTGGATAATATTTAGGTGAAACCATATATGCTGGAGAGATTATTGTGTTGATAATATCAAGAGCAAGAAGAGACGATTCATCAACCATTAAAGGGAGTTCAAGAAGAGCTGAGACGTTTGATGTGTCATACATTTTTTCAAGAGCAGGATAATACACAAATGGGTTATCTTCTCCAGGCAGTTCTATTCCAAGCTCTTTTAGAACCTCTACACCTTTTGATAGAGCTGCCTCCATTTTGTTAAGAGATATCCAAGAGTGTATAAGTATCTGATGAAGTTTTATCTTTAGCGGTAAATGCCGACTCTTTATAGAGTCAGATTGATATTTCCATAAATTAATAAGCTCCATAGTTTTTTCATAAAAACCATCTCCTCCTTCAAAATCAAAAGTTAAATATTTTAACTCTGCAAGTTCAATCATGCTTTCAATATAAAGCAAAGGTTCTTTAGCGATGCTGCCTTCAGATGACCATCTATCAAATAGTAGTCTATTTATAATATAAATTTGCTCCTGATTCTGCTCATCATTTAGTGAGTCATTATTAGAAGAAAAAGTATCATCTCCAAGGAGGTATAAAGTTTTTTCTAAATATAAAATGGCAATGTTGTATGCTGTAGAGGATTTTGCTTGAATAGCTGCTTTATAGTTATCATGTGCAAGCTGTATTCTTGTTTCATCGTCATTAATAAGATCAATTGCACGGTTGAGATGATCAACAATTTTAAATGTATTCTCAATAGTATCCCCTTGTTTAAGGATAGCTGTGTACCACATTCCGATTCTAAAGTGTACCTGGGCAATCTCATCACCAGTAAATAACATTGATGCAGCCTGCTGAATCCTGTCATGTGAAAAACAGTAGCAACTTAACTCACCGTTATCTCTTGGAGAAGCCTCAAAAATAAGCTCTGCTTCAATTGCTGGATATAGTCGATCGTGGATCGTTTCACGGGGTTCATTAAAAATCCCTTTCATCTCTATATCCCCAAATACATTACCAATACACGATGCAAAGCATAGAAGTTTAGCACACTCTTTTGGAAGATGTTTTAACCTTTCAAGAACAAGTTCAACTACATTATCACTTATATTTTGAGACTTTATTTCATCAATATTCCATACCCACTTACCATCTTCATGGTCAAAATAAAGAAGTTTTTGGTGATGTAGATTTTTTAAAAATTCACGCGTAAAGAATGGATTACCACGAGTTTTTGCCATTACTGCTCGGGCAAGGGGAAGTGTATGAATTATATCATTAGATGAATTAAGTGTTGCAGAAATCAAAGAGTTGATATGTTCTAAAGAGAATGGCTTGAGATCAATTATATGAAACTCATCCAGCTCCTTCATCATCAAAGAGAGAGGGTGTGTCATATTGATCTCGTTATCACGATAGACCAAAATCATCATAAGATGGCGTATCTGACCATCTTCAAAAATATTTTTAATAAGGTTTAAAGCAGCCGCATCTGCCCATTGCAAATCATCTAAGAAGAGAACTATATTTTGACCAAGTGAACAAATTGTCTTAACAAAAGATAGAAAGGTTAAGTTAAAGCGGTTTTTGGTCTCTGTTAGAGGAAGTTGTGGAGGTGGCGGCATCTCACCAACAATTATTGAGAGCTTTGGGATAAAGTCGCAAATAATAGCGATATTTGTCCCAACACTTTGAAGAAGCCTTGCTTTAACCCATTGAACATAGGCATCGTCTTTAAAAAGTATCTGTTCAACCACATTCTCTAAAGCCTGCATAAATCCATGGTAAGGGACAGAACTTTTTAGCTGCTCAAACTTTCCTCGAATAAAAAAAGCCCCTTGTGTCTCAATATGTTCTTTAAAGTTTTGCACTAATACAGATTTGCCAACTCCTGCATATCCAGTAATAAAAACAAGCTCTTGCCTGCCATGATCTTTTAAAGATGAAAATATCTCAATAAGTGTCTCACGTTCCTTTTCTCTAGCAAAAAAATCTTTAGATAGAGTCAATTGAGCTGTGTAATCATACATTCCAACAGGAAATTCGGGAATATCACCTCTATTTTTAAGTGCATGACGGCACTGTTTTAAATCAGCAAGAACTCCTTCACAGCTTTGATAGCGTTCTGTTTTGTTTTTTTGCAGGAGCTTGTTGACAATTTTGCTTAACATGAGAGGAAAATGTGCTGTATTACTCACATCA
>JADFXA010000296.1 GCA_015233755.1 Desulfamplus sp.
CTTTAAAACAGCGGTTAAGCAGGAGAGCATTGATCAAGGTACAAAAGAAAAAGATGGCTCTATGGGGTGGATTACTGAAGAGAAATTGCCTAAAGAGATGTGGAATTACATCGCTTCTCTTGAAAAGGGGAAGGTATCAGAACCATTTATGTATGATGACAACTGGCTGCTTATTGAGTTGGTAGGCAAGAAAAAGAGTGAAAAAAAAGATTTTGAATCGGTTAAAGATAGCATCCGTATTCAGCTTGTGCAAAAGGAATATATGAAAAAACTGGATGCTGAATTTGAACGTCTTAAAAAAGAGTTTAATGTTGCCAATTAATTGATGTGAACAACAATGGTTGTTTTTAACCGATACTACTATTATTTGAAGTGCTGACGTATAAAAAATGATAAAAAACGAATTTGTCAAAAAGCTTATTTCATCTGCCTGTTATTGTATGGCGTTTTTTTTATCTCTTATGACACTATCTCTTGTTGATGTGTGTGGTGCCGAAAGTGGTAAAAAGGTCGAATCTGACCAACCATTCCTGTTTGAAAATATGCTAAAAGATGTACCTGATGGTTTGGTTGAACAGATAAAGCTCTACTGGAAATATAAAGGAGCTAAGCAGTTTGAATCTGCATATACAATAGAAGCTCCCCACACAAAATATCAACTTTCGCTGGAAAATTATATTTCTTATCATACTAAGGCACGGAAATTGAAGGGGTGTAGGATTTTAAATGTTGAAAAGAGTGGAGAACTTTACTTTGTAAGGACTGAGATTCTTTTAGATGATAAGGACAAATCGATTAGACTTAAAACATCTTCTAAAACACAGATACTTAATGAACGTTGGATAAGGTTGGAGAATAAATGGTATCATGTTTATGTCCACCCTTTTGCAGATATCCGGTAGGAACTGATTAGTAGGATATATTATTTTGTTGACAAGGTTGGTCTTGATTGATAATGAAAAATACAATTACTGAGTGTTACTTCTTTGTTCACATTGATGTGAGAAATAAAATAGCTTGTTAAGGAGGTGGTTCAAAAAAATTAGAGGTAGAAAAATAGTAATTTTTTATATGGTTTGGTTTGTTGTTTAGTTTAATAATTATTTCGGAGGAAAATAAATGAAAAACAGAAAAGCATTAGGTTTGCTTGTGGCACTTATGGTGTCAGTGTTGTGTGTTGGTAATGTATTTGCATTTGATGCAAGTGCAAGAGATGATAGTTCTCGTGTAACAGTTGGTCAGAATTATTATGGTGATGTTCTTCTTGGTCAGATATATCAGACTCAGTGGAATTACTCTTCAACCATTAAAGTAATCAATACAAGTACAACCAGAGCTATTGTTGCTAAAGTAGTTTTTAGATCAGCAGTTTGTAGTACTGATGTTCGTGACTTTGTGATCTATCTCACCCCGACTGATATGTGGGAAGGTGAAGTTAGAGTAGATGCTAATGGTGCTGTTGAAATCTACAGTACTGACGATAGCGTTCTTGCGAGCAGAGAATATGATTGGGACGGAACTGCAGCATGTAATCCGTTTACAGGTGTATGGGCTTCTGAAGAAACACCGTTCAGAGTTGGTTTTGTAGCAGCAGGTGCAGGCGATACAAATCTTTTTGGTCATATAGAGGTACATGGCCTGGCAGCTTATCCTGCAACAGCACCTCTTGACAAAGATACTCTGGCAATGGCCTATGGTAACATGGCAGGTGTCCCAGCTGTTGGTATCGCTGGTCTTATTGCCTGTGATTTCAACCTTGACGGTGATGTTGAGGATGTTCCTAATGTTCTTACCGGTATCCTCTCTCTTGAGAATAGTTACTTTGACCAGTTAACCAGCATCAATATGACAGCACTTAAAAACTGGAATGATACTCCTATTTTTATCAATACAACATCATCTTCTGGTCTTAATCTTTCTACAGATAACACAGTTGTAGAGACTGAAGCTGCTCTTGCAAAGACAGAATATAGCATCCCATTTGATTTTTCTGCTGACACTGGCTATGCTGATACAATTATTATCAATATGCTTCCAACTCACTATCTTGCCGGAACCGGTGGTTCAGGAATATTCACTATTACCTGCTCTGGTTTAGCCGGTCTTGTGTATAATGTATATGATATGATGGAAACCAGACTGATAAGCTATCTTTCTCCTGTTCGTTTCCTGAATACACTTCCTGAAGTTTCAATGCAGGCACTTCTTCCAAATATCCGTCAAGCTGTTGCTGCTGGTTATGAAAAAGGATGGGTAAAAGTAACTCTGCCTGGTGCTGGCACTGGAATTGCTATGGATGGTGTTTCCAGGGTTAATTACGCTGGTGCTCCAATTATTAACTCATACATCAACGTAAATCAGAATGGTGACCTTGATTGGAGTTATGCAGCATCGCCTGAATCAGTAGTGACATACACTATAGGAACAAATACAGTTCAGGTACGTCAGTAAACCTAATAGTTGATCCATCTTAGTACTATTTCTATAATGGGGAGTTACAAGTATAGATAAAATTTACTTGTTCTCCCCAATTTTATTTGGGAGCTTGATTAAATTGAGAAATCTGATTCTGATATGTCTATTAATATTTATTGGTGTTGGTATAACTCAGAACTGTTTCGCTGAGTTAGGTTATCCCTCTATTTATAAAAATATTAATTATAAAGAGCATTTTAATGCTGACACGTTATTAAAAACAAATAGTGTTTATCCAAGTATTGATCAAACCAAATCCTATGAAACTGATTATGCTGAATTAAGAACATTCAAAGCTTTTTTTCCTAAAGGTGCAAAAAAACTCACATTGCTCATTGACTTCATAGGATGGCCGTGGCAACGGTGTGACCAGGGGGCAACTATTAAATACTGGATAGGTAATAATATCCCGTCAGAAAAAGGGCAAACAGGAAATGACCTTTGGAATGGAAAATATATAGAGAAAATTTCTGGTGCCCAGGATACCACTATTGGTATTTCTTCAAAAGACTCTCAACCCTCAGAAACAGCTGTCTGGATATATTTTGAGGTACACAATCCTA
>JADFXA010000297.1 GCA_015233755.1 Desulfamplus sp.
GATCTATTGTCAATAGCTTCATTAACCATAGTTGTATGGTCTGCACCTGTGTTGTCGATATCAGTCATGGTATTTGTTGTTTCATTGATTTCGTTCATTTTAAATTCTCCTTTTAAAAAAAATATCATTTAAAAAAATTGTTGCACTATCCCTAATTATTTTTTATAACAGACTATATTTCATAACGCACTGTGTCATTTGGACGTAATATGATGCACTGCGTTATGAATGTCAAGAGAAAATTTTATTTTTTTTATTTTTTTAATGCTTGAACAGTGCGTCAATCTTTTATATACAATTGGTAGTTTACGGAAAGTTTATATAAATTTCATATCATTTTTACCACAATTATATTCAAATGTAATTCCTAACACACAATTTAACATCTTATCAGGAGGAAAAGTATGCCCGAAACCATGACAAATGCTGACAATTTCTGGCTCTGCATGGATGACCCCGTTAATTTAATGGTAATAACCGCAGTAATGGAATTTGAAGAGCCTCTTGATTACAACAGACTCTATGCCACAATCGACAATCGTCTTGCGTGCTTCCCTCGATTCAAGAAAAAAGTTGAAAAGCCGCTTACAGGCCTTGGGGTGGCTAAATGGGTTACGGATAGAAATTTTGATCTTCGTTCTCATATTCACCGTATAGGACTTCCTGCGTCAGGTGAAAAAGCTGATTTACAAGAAGTTATAAGTGCTTTGCAGACCAAATCCCTTGATTATAACAAACCGCTTTGGGATATTCATCTTATTGAAAACTACGGCAAAGGTTGCGCTTTATTTTTTAGAATTCACCACTGCATGGCTGATGGAATCGCTTTGGTTCATGTTCTTTTATCCACAGCAGACAGTGATCCCAATGCTCCTTGGCCTGATACGAAACCCCAACCGTCAAAAAGACCTTCTGATTTTGCACCTCTTTTTGTATTTAACTCCATGATGGACAGTGCTAAAGATATGATAAACACTGGTCAAAAACTTGGTAAAACTGTAATGAAAGAGTTGGAAAAGGTCGTTACTAACCCAAGCTCTCTAAAAGATTGGGGGACATTATCGGCAACCATCTCATCAGATGTTGCTAAGGTGCTCTCAAAACACACTATTATGCCTGCTGATCCAAAAACTGCATTTAAAGGCAGGCTTGGAGTCCAGAAACGTATGATCTGGACTAAGCCAATACCTTTAGATAAGATCAAAAAAGTTGGAAAAGCTATTAGTACAACTACTCTTAACGATGTTCTTGTTGCCACTGTAACTGGAGCAATGCGTAGATATTTAAAAACTAAAAATACACCTGTAAATAAACTCGATCTTCATGTTGCAGTGCCTGTTAATGTAAGAAAACCCGGCACTGAATTTGAGCTTGGCAACAAATTTAGTTTAGTTTTTCTAAGACTTCCAGTCTATCTTGAAGACCCCGTATTACGGTTAAAAGAGGTTAAAAGGCGTATGGATCAACTAAAAACCTCTCCTGATCCATACATCAATTTTGGGCTTTTAAGTACTATTGGTGCACTCCCAGCAACACTTGCACAAAAAGCTGCACAAGTCTTTGGAGATAAGGCATCAGGGGTTCTAACTAATGTGCCAGGTCCAAGAGAACCTCTCTATTTTGGAGGAAAAAGAATTTCAAATTTCATGTTCTGGGTTCCAAGATCAGGCATGATTGGTTTAGGTGTAAGCATTATGAGTTATAATGGCAATGTTACTATAGGCATTGCATGTGATGATAAATTGATGCCAGACCCTGAAACCATGCTTGAAGGGTTTGAGCAAGAGTTCAATGAGCTTATTGAACTTGTTCAATCTGGTAAAATTTATGATGAGCCTTTGGTTATAAATGATAGGTATGAAGAGGCAAAACTTCTTGCAAAAAAAGTTGATTCACAGGAGAAAGATTCAGAGTCGTTACAGACAGATTCTTCTAATAATAGCGATATAGATACCAAAGCTAATGATGAACCTACTCAATGTCAGGCGGTTACAAAAACTGGAAAACAGTGTTTAAAAACAGCGGCAGAGAACTCCAAGTATTGTCACCTGCATCAAGAGTATCAAGAACAAGATACTCTTCTAAACGATGTTGCTCAGATTATGAGGGAGCTTGCAAGTTAATGAGCCTTACAGGCGGTAAACAAAGCGACGATATAGAGAATAAAAGTAATGGGTCATCTTATTATACTATTATAACAGAGAATGTATCAGGAATGTTTTATGTAGATATAAGATGTATTGGTTGCTCTGTATGTGCAGAGATTGCACCATCTCATTTTGCAACTAACCATGATGAAGGCTATGAATATGTTTACAGTCAGCCAATAAGTGAGTCTGAGATAAATCTGTGTAAAGAAGCTATGGAGATATGCCCTGTAAACGCGATTGGAATTAAGGTAATTAATAAATAGCCAAAACTAAAATCTGTATAGTAAGCCGTATCAATCCCCAAAAAATAATAGAATAAATCATTATATTATTTGGGGTAACTGAGTGTTAGACGTGAGGCTGAGATTAAAGATAAAAAAAATTAACATGGGATTTCATAAAAACATGGGGAGGATATATTGAAACAGATCGTCAGTATCAATCTTGGATCAAGCAAAGGTGATTATGAATTTGAGACCGAGTTTCTTGGGCAGGAGTTTACCATCAAGCGCTTTGGTGTTGATGGTGATATGGATAAAGCCGCAAGTATGATTTTACAGTGGGATAAAGAGGCAGATGCTATCGGCATTGGCGGTGTTAAATTTCCCTATGGTATGGGCCCTCGATACCTAAAAAAAAAGCATCATGATAAACTCAATGAACTTGCAGATAAGATAAGCACCCCTGTTACTACTGGGCTTTCATTAAGAAATGTCTCAATGGAGTGGTGTTTAAGATTTGTAAACCATAAATTTCCAAATTATTTTAAAAATGCAAGGGTATTTTTCATGTCAGGCATGACAAGCTACAGGATTGCTAAAGTTATGTCTGAATATACAGATAACCTAACATTTGCCGATCCTGTTTTAGAAAAT
>JADFXA010000298.1:0-1578 GCA_015233755.1 Desulfamplus sp.
TTTATCACCCATGTTTTATCCCCTCATGGCAAGATGTTCATCTAATACATCGACCACATTGGTAATAAATTCAGATATGCAGTATCGCTATGCTTTAGAACTGTTTGAAAAACAAGATTTTCAAAGTGCGATTGTTGAGTTTAATAGGTTTATCTATTTTTTCCCGAATGACAATCGTATAAAAGATGCGACTTTTAAGAAAGGTGTCTCTATTTTTCATGCAAAGAGATATGGAGATGCTATAGCTTTGTTTAGAGATTTATCGTTGCCTTTGTTTGATAATTCTACAAATACCAACACCACGAAACATGATTCAGTAAATATTGAAGCTCTTTTTATGTTAAGCACAACATTTCTTGCTATAAAAAGAGATGCTTCAGCAGAGATGGTTCTTCAGGATTTTCTTTTGTTAAACAATGAGATTGATGAACCAGAAATCGAGGATAAAGCACTTTATGCCCTTGTTTGGATATATATTTCAAAGATTGAAAAGGTGCAAAGCTCATATAAAGAGGCTTCAGATGCCATTGCCAAAGCTATCAAATATATAGATAAAATGACACCTAATGGAAAAGATAAATATAAAGCAGATGAGCTTAAAGCAAACTTATTAAAAACGGTTGAAATAACGGAACAAGATAAAAAAAATCCTCTTATTGCTGGTATTGCTTCAATTATTCCAGGTGGCGGTTTTGCTTACGCTAACCGCTACCATGATGCCATTGTAGCTTTTCTCCTTAACAGTGCCTTTATTTTGGCAGCTGTTGAATCTTTTGAGGATGGCAATAGTGCTTTAGGTGGTCTGATTGGATTTGTTGGTTTTGGATTTTATGGTGGTAATATTTATGGTGGAATTTCAAGTGCTCACAAATATAATAAAAATATTATCAAAAATAGAATTGATAGGATTCGACACAATATAGAAGCTAAAGAAAACCAAAATAGCATATATCCAGATTTGTTAAATAGCTATTCTGAATCTTATTATTATGATAAAGAAAACAAAAGCAACAGTCATAAGATACCGTTGCTCTCTATAAAAATTCCATTTTAAATTTCAATAAGACTTAATCTAATTCAATCTTTCAGCCGATTTATAACCCCTTACTTTTAAAAAATGGTGCATATTTCATGTCGCACTTCATTATGTGATCTTTAAGCCATTGCGTTAGAAAATTCATAAGGTCAACAGATAAAGAGGCTTTCCCAGCCTTAAAATCGTTTTGAAATGCCACAACGGTCTTAACAAGTTCTTCATGTATCTTTTTATGTTCCATTGTCTCAGGATAATTATGCTGTTTAAAGAGCTTCTCCTCATGCCCAAAGTGATATACAGTGTATTCTGCTAGACTATCCAAAATCGCCCCTGATTGCTGTATTCCAACTTTTTGCTTCATAGCTTTATGCAACGCATTAACCATTCTGATAAGCTCTTTGTGTTGCTCGTCAATCTGCTCAATGCCAGTCGCAAATTTTGGTCCCCATGTAATAAGATCAAATACCTTCTCTTCAACTTTGTTCGTATTATCAAGGTGATCCGCCGATACCTTAAAGACACTTATCATATCCCTAAGTTTG
>JADFXA010000298.1:1587-3025 GCA_015233755.1 Desulfamplus sp.
TATTATCAAGGTGATCCGCCGATACCTTAAAGACACTTATCATATCCCTAAGTTTGTATGAGAGATCAGATAAATCCTTTGCACTTAAATTCATCTGGCTGCTCTTCTGAGACATAGTTTCAGCCACATTATTAACAACATGAACATCTTTTGCAATCTGCACTGACACCTCGGAAGTTTGTGCAACATTTTCATTAACTTCAGCAATTCCTTGAGATGCCTGTTGAATATTGTCAGAAACTTCAGTTGCTGCTGCTGACTGCTCCTCTATAGCTGCTGCAATTGTAGCAACTATATCATTGACTTCAACAATGACTTCCGAGATATTGCCAACCTCTGACACTGTATCGTCAGTTGAATTTTGGATACCAGTTACCTTATCTCTTATCTCATGGGTTGCATTTGAGGTCTGAGTTGCAAGATGTTTAATCTCACTTGCTACAACAGCAAAACCTTTACCAGCTTCCCCTGCTCTTGCAGCTTCAATTGTGGCATTTAAAGCGAGAAGATTCGTCTGTGCTGCTATTTCTGTAATAACCTCCGTAATTTTTGAAATTTCTTTCGCAGCCTGACCAAGCAGCGTGACTTTTTCAGACGCCGTTTGAACGCTTGAAGTTGCTTTTTCAGATATAACTCTTGCTCTTGAACAGCTTTGGGCAACTTCGTTAAGTGTTGATTTCATCTGACTTGCTGAATCTGCAACAATACTTAGGTTAGTTGATGACTGCTCACTGGCAGCGGCTACGGATCCCATATTTGCACTCATCTCTTCAGATGCTGCTGCAACTGTATTTGCCCTCATTGATAGGTCTTCAGAATCTTCTAACATCTGCTCTGCAACTGATAAAACTTCAGCAGATGCCGCAGTAACAGTCTGGGCATTCTGGCTTATATCAACGATTATATTATTCATTCTTGAAACAAAAGCATTGAACCAACCCGCAAGCACTCCTATCTCATCAGTTCTTTTAACTTGAAGTCTTTTGGTAAGGTCTCCTTCACCTTCGGCTGTATCTTTAAGTCCTAAAGCTATCTCATTTATTGGATTTAATATCACAAATTTGAATAGAAGAGCTGTAGATAAAAGTATCAGCAAACAGCAGACGGCTCCAATAATTATAATTACCTTTGTAATATCAGAGTTAACGGTTTTAATGGAATTATTAAGCAGATTAGAGGTCTCTTTTATAGAATCAGTGTTATTTCTATGCACTGATTTCAGTTCAGTCTGGATATTGCTTACAACTTCACCAGATTGGTTATTGATTACATTTTCAATGCTTTTTGCATTATTCTTTTTATATAAATCAAACCTTGATTCAAGAGCTTTGATCTCTTTATCAACTGCATCTCTGGCAACACAAATTATGATTTTTCCTTTAGGAACACCAAGAAATTTAATCTCTTTTTCGTGAATAATAACTGTTGGATCTTTTTT
>JADFXA010000299.1 GCA_015233755.1 Desulfamplus sp.
TTGGTGAGGCTGGACTTGGTGGAGTTTTACCAGACCTTATGTCAGGAAGCTCGCTTAGAGAAATTGAAGAAAAAGTTATCTATAACACACTTGACCGAACTGACGGGAATCGGACACATGCAGCAAAACTTCTTGGAATAAGCGTTCGCACACTTAGAAATAAATTAAATGAATATAAAGAAAAAAAATAACCTCCATCTATTGTAAAAACACCCCTTCTAAAAATTCCTTTTATAATTTTTCATCTCATATAATCGTGGCATACAAGTTGCCTTCAATATTTTTTAAGTATGAAAATCTTTAAGGATTATATTTTACATAACACCTTAAGATTTAAGAGATATAAGTTTAAAAGGAGACTAAAAATGAGCAACTCAAGGATATATGACAAAACCTATTCAATGCTCTCAAATGCTCTTGATATTTCAGCAAGACGACACAACCTTATAGCTGGCAATATCTCCAATATGAATACTATCGGCTACAAGCCCGTTGATCTTGATTTTAACAGCACCTTAAAAAAATCAATGGAAGCTCCACCGCCGCCACAACAACCAATTATGAGCATGACTAATTCTAAACATTTTCCAGGTATCAACGATCTCTATGAACCATTTTCAATAAAAGAGTATATAAGCGAGTCTGTAGATATTAACCACTTAGATTCGGTAGATATTGATACTGAGATGAATAATATTGCAGAAAACAACATCAAATATCGAACTGCAACTGAGATGCTTTTAAGAAAAATGACCCTCCTTAAACACTCAATTCAAGAAGGTGGTAGATAATTATGGTTAACTCTTTGTTATCGTTTAAGATATTTAATAAATCAAAGCTAAGGAAAGCTTATAAGCTATTATAATAAGGAAAGGTGATAACTATGGCTATGGATCTTTTAAATTCAATGAGAGTTAGTGCAACAGGTCTTGCTGCACATCGAACCAAGATGAATCTGATCGCCCAAAACCTTGCTAATGTCGAGACTACACGCACTGAAGAAGGCGGACCTTATCGCCGTCAGATGGTTATATTTAAAGGAAAAGATATTGATGAATTTGAGACTGTGCTTGAAAAACAGATAAAAGATGAGGAGTTTTTTAAAAAAAATGGAATTGGTAACATCGAGATTAAACCTATAGAGCTTTTCAAACCTTTTAAGCAAAGCAACGGAACTGGTGTTGAGGTGGCTGAAATCGTCAAATCTCAAGAAGACTTTAGATTAGTCTATAACCCTGCACATCCTGATGCTGACCCAAACACTGGATATGTTAAGATGCCTAACGTTGATCATTTGACTGAAGTAGCAGATATGGTTGTTGCAAAAAGAGCCTACGAGGGAAGTGTTACTGCGATGTCAAACACAAAAAGCATGATACTAAAAGCCCTTGAAATTGGTAAACAGTAGTGTTAAGCCTGTTTCATTAACTGACTAAAACTTAACCCCTTAAGATACACCCCCCAAGCCTTACCCCTACCACACCACCAAAGTATACGGAAATAATAAATACCGTATCTTGGTGGGTGGGGTGGGCGACAAATTAATAAAGGTGATAAATATGAACTCAATATCAAACATTAATAACAATATGGGTAATAAGATTAATAATTCCATTAACAATAAGATGGATAAAATTTCATTTAAGACCGAACCACTGCAGCTTAGGGTTGCAAGGCGAGATCCATCTTTTGCAGAGAGACTCAACACCGCTGTTAAAGATGTCAATGCAAACCAAAATTTTGCAGATGAAGCAACTCAAGGGGTTCTTAGAGATGAAGTTGGAATTCATGAAGGTATGCTTGCAATTGGTAAGGCTGATACATCTTTAAGACTTCTTATGCAGGTAAAATCAAAAGCAATGGAAGCATATAAAGAGATTATAAATATGCAATTATAATTGCCAATCAGAATCACGGATTGCCACAGATTAAAAAAAATCAGTGAAATCGGTGAACCAGTGATTCTAAGATATTAGATAATAGGAATAATTGCCATGAATCCTTTTTTTGAACAGGTTGTTAAAATATACAAGGATATGTCTCTTTATAAGAGAATTGCCTTGGGAACATTGATTCTGGTTACGATTTCAGGCTTTATTACAATGTTTGTCTGGGCAAACAAGGTAGAGTTCAAAGCCGCATATTCAGAACTGTCAGAAGAGGATGCCTCCACTATTGTTGCAAAACTTAAAGAGAACAAAATTCCCTATAAACTTCAAAATAGCGGCAAAACTATCCTTGTGCCAGAGGCTCAAGTTTATGAGGTTCGCCTTGATTTAGCAAAACAGGGGATACCAAAAGCATCAGGAGTTGGTTATGAAATCTTTGATAAGACAGATTTTGGGACAACTGAATTTGTCCAGAAAGTTAATAAACTTCGTGCAATTCAAGGTGAACTTGCAAGAACTATAAAGGCTTTTGAAGAGGTTAAAGATGCAAAAGTTATGATAGTTTTGCCAAAAGATTCTGTATTTGTTGAAGAGACAAAAAAACCCTCTGCATCTATTCTTTTAGAACTCAAATCTGATTTACAAGATGAACAGATATCAGCAATTGCTCATCTTGTGTCAAGTGCTATTGAAGATCTGACCCCAGAGCTTGTTACTATCGTTGATACTACTGGCAGAATTTTGTTTGAAGCAAAAACTATGGAGGAGAAAAAGGCTCAAAAAAAGGAGTTAGAAGAGCAAGATAAAGTTAAAAGGCTTGCTGATACCCAATATCAGTATAAAGAGCGTTACGAAAATGAACTTTCTAACCGTATCCAGACAATGTTAGAGAGAGTTGTCGGTAAAGATAAGGCCATTGTTCGAGTTGTATCTGATATGGATTTTACAACAAACAGCATGAATGAAGAGATATATGACCCTTTAGAGAGAAACAACACCTTCGTACGAAGCAAAAAAATGCTGACAGAGGCTGCACGTAAAGGCAGTGAAGATAAGGGAACTCCATCAAGTGTAAATCCAATTACAAATGAAGATCCTAAAGCTGCTAAAAACACCGAAGAGA